>JAEELT010000129.1 GCA_016282855.1 Clostridiaceae bacterium
CGTATATGCCGCGGCTGTTATTCTGCCGCCCGACCTTGAAATGCCCGGGCTCAACGATTCAAAAAAGCTCTCCGAAAAGAAAAGGGAAGAGCTTTTTGATATTATTACGGCAAACGCCGTCGCTTACGGCATAGGCACCGCAAGCGCAAAGGAAATTGACGAAATCAATATTCTGCAGGCCACTTTTCTCGCAATGAAAAGGGCTATCGACGCTCTGCCCGTTAAGGCGGATTATGCCCTGATTGACGGCAACAGGCTTCCGCCCCTGAGCATAAAAGCGCAGACCATTATAAAGGGCGACGCGAAAAGCCCGAGCATTGCCGCCGCCTCAATCCTTGCCAAGGTGAGCAGAGACAGATATATGTATGAGCTCGATAAGCTTTTGCCTGAGTACCGGTTTGCAAAGCACAAGGGCTACGGCACCGCACTGCACTATGAGTGCATTGAGAAATACGGCATATCCGAGCACCACCGTCTCTCTTTCCTCAAGAAAATCACGGGTGAGAAATAATGATAAAAAACAAGGCCGGTGTCTGGGGAGAAATATACACGGCGCGGTATCTGCGTGACAATAAATATGAGATTCTCACAACCAACTATATTTGCAGCTTCGGCGAAACGGACATAATCGCGCAAAAAGGCGGCAAGCTTCATTTTATTGAAGTAAAGGCGAGAGATGAAGACACTCTTTCGCGCCCGGCCAATGCGGTTGACGAAAACAAGCAAACCAGGTTAAGGCTCACGGCAAATCACTTTATGACCGTTTTCGGCAAAGAGTGCGTGAGCGTTTTTGATGTGAGCGAGGTTTATCTCGACGCGGATTATAAGCTTGTGAAGCTGAATTATATTCCCGACGCGTTTGAAGAAAGCTGAAAAACATAAAAATCCCGGCAGCCCTGAAAGCGGCTGCCGGGAAAATTTTTATCTTATTACTCAACTGTGATGATGTCGGTGAAGCCAGTGACCTCGAATATTTCTTTGACTATTTCGTTGGAGTTGATAACCTTCATCGTGCCCTGAGTGTTCATTTTTTTCTGCGCAAAGAGAATAACTCTCAGCCCCGCTGAGGAGATATAGTCAAGCTTCTCAAAATCAAAAGTAAGGTCAGCAACACCGTCAAGCTCCTGCTTGAGAACGCTCTCAAGCTCAGGCGCGGTAGTTGTTTCGAGCCTGCCTTCTACCGAGTAGATTACGGAGTTTCCGTTTTGTTTCTTGTTAATAGTCATTTTACCGTCTCCTGTTTTCAGTTACACTTCTTGTAAATTATCATTTCAACAATGTTGCCGGCAATACCGATCTGAACTTCATCGGCGATATTTGCCACAACCGATTTTTCAAGCTCGTCCCAATTCTCATCCGGCGCGCCGGTTTCGCTCTTATACTTGTTGAGCGACCACACGCTCATGAAAGGCGAGGCAGGGTCACCGGAGATTGAAGCTGCACGGTAAACGGGGGTTATAAGCTCACCGCTTTCGGCATAGAGCAGACCTGCTTCGTAAGCAAGAGGGAATGAGGAATCGGCAGCCTCAAGAACGCGGCTGAAAATGTCGCGGATTTTGCCCATAATGCCTTTTGCGGCAATGTTTTCGCCGCTTGTGGACGCGGAGAGAAGCTTTTCTCTCTTTTCGGCGTTCATTTCGGTTTCAACTTTAAGGTGGAGGGTGAAGGTGCCGTTTTCGTCTTCAATCCAGAAATCTCCTTCGAGCTCTCCGGTAAGGGCCTGCATCATGCCCAGCATCTCTTCGGTGAGCAGAAGAAGATGAATGGAATCCGGCTTTGAAAGCCCCTTGAAAACAGAGACGGCCTCGGCCTGCTTAACAGCTTCCGCCTTGCCGGCTCCGCCGCTTGTCACATGAATTACATCTGATTTCACTGTTTTTACTCCTGTCATATTTGAAAATTTGGTTGACGTTTAACATAAAATTTATGATAGCATATCCGTTTATATATATCAAGAAGCAAATGTTCTCTTCAGAGAAAAACGCTTATTCGCTTTCTTCGTTTTCTTCTGCGGGTCTTATTTCTATCCTTATGTCATCTATTCTGCGGTCATCCAGCGAAAGGATGGTGAAATGCAGGTTTTCATACTCGAGCTCTATGGGCAGTTCGGTTTCCTCATCCGGCAGGTAGCCGAGCGTGCTGATAAGAAAACCTGCGAGGGTGTCATAGTCCCCTTCGGGGAGAGTGACGCCGGTAAGCTCCTCAATTTCGTCAACCGAGGTTGTGCCGTCAACATTGAAGGTGTTTTCGCTCAGCTTAATTATGTCCTCTTCCTCGTCGTCGTCATATTCGTCCCTTATGTTGCCGACAATCGACTCGAGCACATCCTCTATCGTTACTATGCCCGCGGTGCCGCCGTATTCGTCCACAACCACGGCAAATTGAGTGCGGCTCTCGTTCATCTCCTTGAATATATCAAAACACGCCTGGGTTTCAGCCACATAAAGCGGCTTGCGCATTACGCTCTCTATGGTGGTTTCCCCGGGAATCTTCTTGCCGACAAAATGAAGCAGGTCCTTGGCGTAAAGCACGCCCACTATATTGTCGGGGTCGCCTTTATACACGGGAATCCTTG
Source organism: Clostridiaceae bacterium (assembly GCA_016282855.1). Classification (GTDB taxonomy): domain Bacteria; phylum Bacillota; class Clostridia; order Oscillospirales; family Acutalibacteraceae; genus CAG-177. The sequence continues at coordinate 2,576 of JAEELT010000129.1, forward strand.
AGTAGCCGTTTTCAACGCACAGGTCGGCAACCTCCTCAACAGAGCGGTCAACCTCTATGGCTACCATCTCGGTACGGTGCGTCATAATATCGCCGGCGTTAAGGTCGTCAAACTCAAAGATATTGTCTATCATCTCCGCCTGACTGTTTTCTATGACACCGGTTTCCTCGCCCACATCAACCATCATGCGGATTTCCTCTTCGGTCACGTTTTCCTTGTCAGCGTCCGGATCGAAGCCGCACAGACGCACAATGCCGTTTGTGGACGCGGAGAGGAGCTTGACAAACGGACCGGTCAGCTTTGCGAAGCCGAGAAGCACGCCGACAACTCTGTAGGATATTTTTTCAGGAATCTGCATTGCGATTCTCTTGGGGGCAAGCTCGCCGAGAACAAGAGAAAAATATGACATTATAACCGTGATAATCACAACAGACAGAGCGTTTACCGCCCCCGCCGAAACGGAGGGCCACCTGCCCACAATCGCCTTTGTGATAAGCGCGGCGAAAGAAGCGGACGCCGACGCGGAAGCAAGAAAGCCCGCCAGCGTAACACCTATCTGAATGGTTGAGAGAAATCTGCTTGGATTCTCTGTGAGTCTCGCGAGCTGCTTCGCCTTTTTGTCCCCTTCCTCGGCAAGCTTTTTTATCTTGCTGTCATTCAGGGAGATTATCGCGATTTCGCTCATGGCGAAAAAGGCGTTTATCATTATAAGCAAAAGCAGAAGCAAAAGCTTCAGCGCAATTTGCAAGCCCGTGCCCATACGGGTTAATCACTCCTTGTTCAAGTAAAAATCTGTTATCTGCAAAGCGAAATCAGGTCATTGACATCTGCCGAGGCAAGGCACTCCACGGTGTCCGACGCGCCGTAATAAATCTTCACCTCGCCGCTGTCCTCAAGAATCATTCCGCCCGGGAATATGACATCACGGCGAAAGCCGTTTTCAAGCTCGTAATCCCTGTCGCAGACTATAAGCGGTCTGTCATACAGGCCTGTGACTTTTGACGGGTCGGAGGGGTCAAGCAGCATTACGCCTGCCCTGTAGATTTTCTGCCATCTGTCCTCCCAGCCGTTTTTTCCCCTTGAAAGGTCAAGCTCCACGGCGTGAAAGAGGGTCAGCCAACCCTCTGAGGTTTTTACCGGAGGGGCCGCTGGCCCGATTTTGTCGTTTGCGAAGGGAACATCCTCAACGCCCGCGACAAGCCTGTGATTGCCCCAGTATCTGAGGTCCGGGCTTTCACACACCCACATATCAAAGCGGTCTCTGCCTCTTGAATAAACAGGCATCGGGCGCTCAAGCATAACGAAGTTTCCGTTTATCTTTTCGGGGAAAAGGGCGAGATTGCGGTTATCCGGAGGCAGCAGAGAGAGCACCTCTATCTCGGTGAAGCCGTGCAGCCTGCCTACTCCGCCCATGAGACCGTGACGGGTATCACAGGCAAAGCAGATATATATTTCGCCGTCAATAACCGTAAGACGGGGGTCATAAACTCTTTTGATTTCGGGGCTGTCGGGGTATGAGAGCGTGCTGCCGCTTACCTCCCACCGGACCCCGTCATCGCTGAAAGCGAGGCCGAGCCCTGTGCCTGCAAATTTGCCTGATCTGAATTCGCCGTAATCGTTGCGGAAAACCATTATGTATTTCCCGTCAAGCCGGCAAACACCGGCGTTGAAAACAAGATTGGCGTCATACGGCACATCGTCCTTTGTCAGGACGGGTTTTTCATACTTTTTGATAACAGCGCATGATTTTTCCATTTTATCTCTTAACCCTTGCGTTGCCCGACCAGACACTCCATATCATATCCTCGTCTGCGGGCTGAGCGTAGTCTGTGAGGAAGGTGGTCGCGAGAGCGCCGCTTGCCCAGCCGAACTGAATCCATTTTTCGCTCTCCCAACCTTTGATTACCGCATAGAGCAGGCCGCCGACAAAGCCGTCGCCGCCGCCGATGCGGTCAAGCACTCTGATTGTGCGGGGCTCAACCACGTGCCACTCATCGCCCGCAAGCATAACGGCTCCCCATTTATGCTCGTTGGCGTTCACTACCTGCCTTAAGGTGGTGGCAAACACCTGAGCGTTGGGATAAGCCTGCTTCACGCGGCTTATCATTTCCTTGAAGGAATCAATCTTGGAGGCGAGGTCTTTGCCGCCCGCTTCGGGGCCCTGAATGCCGAGGCAGAGCTGAAAATCTTCCTCGTTGCCCACAAGGATGTCCGCGCTGCCGGCTATCTCGGAAAATATTTCGGAAAGCTCCTGCTCTCTTCCTTTCCAGAATGTGGCTCTGTAGTTAAGGTCAAATGAAATGACTGTGCCGTATTTTTTTGCGGCTCTTGCGATTTCAAGGCAGAATCTGCCCGTGTCGGGCGAGAGTGCCGCTATAAGCCCGGAAAGGTGAAGCACCGCCACACCCTCCTTGCCGAAAATCCTGTCAACATCAAAATCCGCGGCGTTAAGGGTTCTGCCGACTTCGCCGGCTCTGTCATTCTCAACCCTCGGGCCTCTTGAGCCCGCCCCGCTGTCGGCTATATTGAACTGATGACGGTAGCCCCAGGGGCCGCCTTTATCAACATCTTTGCCTTCAAAAACCATTCCCCTGGCTCTTAAATCCTGCTTGATGAAGGAGGCAATCTGGCTGTCCTTGACAAAGGTGGTAAGCACCTTGACGGGAAGGCCGAGATAAGACGAGACGGACGCAACATTCGTTTCGGCGGATGTCGCCTGCATTCTGAAAAGATTGCTCGAGGCAACGGTCTGACCCTCTGCGGGGCAGATACGCACGCCCATACTGGTAGGCACTACCATTGCCCAGGTGTAGTTATCCTTTATCTTAATCATTTTTTTCTCCCCCTTATACGGTGTACTGCGTGGCGGCTGTGTCTCCGCCCTCGCCTGTCCAGTTGGTGTGGAAGAATTCTCCTCTGGGTCTGTCGGTTCTCTCGTAGGTGTGAGCGCCGAAATAATCCCTCTGCGCCTGAAGCAGATTAGCCGGCAGATTGGCGCAGCGGTAACCGTCATAGTAACCCAGAGCCGCGGTCATTGCGGGGAGAGGTATGCCGTTTGTGAGCGCAGCGGCGCATACTCTGCGCCAGCCGGCCTGAGCGGAGTCCATAACCCCTTTGAAATACGGATCCAGCAGCAGGTTTTCGAGAGCAGGATTATTGTCATAAGCTTCCTTGATTTTGCCGAGGAATACGCTTCTGATTATACATCCGCCTCTCCACATAAGGGCAATGCCGCCGTAGTTGAGATTCCAGCCGTAGGTCTTCGCGGCAGAGCGCATAAGGGTATAGCCCTGCGCGTAGGATACTATTTTTGACGCGAAAAGCGCGTTCTTAATGTCGTTTATAAACTGCTCTCTGTCACCTTCAAAAGCGGGGACGGGGCCTGTCAGCACTCCGGACGCCTTCACTCTTTCCTCCTTCATTGAGGAGAGGCAGCGTGAGAATACAGCCTCGCCGATGAGCGTGAGAGGGATTCCTTCGTCAAGGGCCGCTATGCCTGTCCATTTGCCTGTACCCTTCTGACCGGCGGTGTCGAGAATTCTGTTTACTATCGGCTCTCCGTCGGTATCTTTATATGCAAGAATATCTCTTGTGATTTCTATGAGATAGCTGTCAAGCTCCTCGGTGTTCCACTTGGCAAACACCTCGTGCATTTCGTCCGCGCTCATTCCGAGAAGGTCTCTCATAAGCTGATAAGCCTCGCAGATGAGCTGCATATCGCCGTACTCTATGCCGTTATGCACCATCTTCACAAAGTGACCCGCGCCGTTTTCGCCTACCCAGTCACAGCAGGGTGTGCCGTCCTCAACCTTTGCGCAGATGCTCTGGAACACGGGTTTAACGCTCTCCCAGGCCGCGGGCGAGCCGCCGGGCATCATGCTGGGGCCTTTGAGCGCCCCTTCTTCACCGCCGGAAACTCCCGTGCCGATGTAGAGCAGACCTTTGCTCTCAACATAAGCGGTGCGCCTTGCGGTGTCGGGGAAATGGCTGTTGCCGCCGTCAATGATGATGTCGCCCGGCTCCATAAGAGGAATGAGCTGCTCAATCATATCATCAACCGCCTGACCGGCCTTTATCATCATCATAACCTTGCGGGGCTTTTCAAGGGAAGCGACAAGCTCCTCAAGAGTGTACGCGCCCGTGATGTTTTTGCCCTTCGCCCTGCCGCTCAGGAAATTGTCAACCTTCTGAGCCGTTCTGTTGTAAACGGTTACCGTAAAGCCCTTGCTCTCCATATTCATCACAAGGTTTTCTCCCATTACGGCAAGTCCTATGAGGCCTATGTCTGATTTCTTCATCTGATTATCCCCTTTGCTTTTTTGATATTATCAAGAACCGAATACGGTATTCTTAAATTGCCTGTGCCCGTGCCTATGCTTATGTGGGGCTTCATCGCGGCGTGGAAATCCGTGCCGCCGGAAATCATCAGCCCCATATCCTTTGCCATCCGCTGATACTTTGCCTGCATTTCGGGGGTGTACTCCGTGTAATACCCTTCCACTCCGTCAAGGCCGTGCTCTTTGAGCCCCGAGAGGAATTTCCTGAGCGGCTCATCCTCCATTTTTATAAGATGCAGGTGAGCGACAAAGCTCAGCCCTCCGCACTCCTTTATAAGCTCCACGGCCTCTTCGGCCTTGAGGCGCTGTATGCCGCAGTAAGCGGGTCTGCCGTTTTCAAGATAAAGCTTAAAAGCTTCTTTAACGCTCGGAGCATAGCCCTTGTCCGCCATTATTCTCGCGAAATGCGCTCTGCCGATGATTCCGTTGGGGGCGATTGCCCTCGCCTCATCCATAGTTACATCAAAGCCGAGCCCGTTAAGCAGGCGGCAGGTCTCCTCGTTCCTGTAGTTTCTCATCTGCTTGCACTCTTCGAGTATCTGTCTGAGTTTCGGGCTGTCAATATCAAGGTAATAAGCGAGTATATGCGTTTCGGTATCCGACTGCACGGAAAATTCTATTGCCGGCACAACCTCCATGCCGATTTCCCTGCCGCAGTCCAGAGCTTCCTTAACGCCGTCAACAGTGTCGTGGTCAGAGAGCGCCACCGCGGCGAGCCCCGCCCTTTTTGCCTCGCGCACCACCTCTGACGGTGTCATCGAGCCGTCCGACATTATTGAATGAGTGTGTAAATCAATGTATCTGTCCATTTTTTATTTCACCGTCCACAGACCCAACGCGGGGTTGCTTATATAAAACACTTTTTCTCCGTCAATCTCGCAGAAACCGTCCGTGAGGACAGCCGGGTTGTATTTCGCGGCCGCCTCGTCATAGGGCATATAGCCGAAGCCCACGCCCTCAACCTCTTCTTTTGTAAGGCGGCGTGTGCAGTAAGTCACTTTGAATCTGCCGTCAGACGAGCCGTGAATAAGGTGCGCGGCAACTGAGAGATTGGCTCTGAGGTCTTCGTTTTCCTCAACAAGCTTCAGTATGTTTTCGCGCCCGACATAGCCGTATTTTCTTATCAGGCGGTCATTCTCCGCGTCTTCACCGAATTTACGCACTTCGGGGGCAAGAATTATCAGCTCGCCGCCCTGTGCCATTGCCATTCTGGTTCTGTAAACGGCTTTGTTGCCGAGCCAGGTGCTTTTGAACTCTCTGCCGTCAAGGTAAACAACAGCCTTGGTGAAGGGCTCGTCAACATAGGTGAGATTGATTGCTCTGCTCAGCGCGACGGCGCTCTCAAACGAATCTCTCTTTTCACCTATAAACATGCCGTGAATGCGGGTTTCGTCACCCTCGTTTGTCGTAACGGTAAGCACGAAAAGCAGCGGCACATCTTTAAGAAAGTTTTCGTGAGCGTAGTCAAACACCTTGCGTACGGGCGAAAAGTCCCTGCCCATTATTCTCTCCATGCCGTAGAAGGCACCGAGCATGTGGGAGGAATTTATCATATTGCTGCCGCCGCAGCCCACAAAGATATTCTTGGAATAGTTTGCCATGCCCACAACCTCGTGGGGTACGACCTGACCGATTGAAATGATGAGGTCGTAGCTGCCGTCAACTATTCTGCGGTTTACCTCAACGTCGATTTTATCCTTTACGAGCCCGTCGGAAACCTCTGACACAAAGGAGCCTGGCACCTCGCCTATTTTTACGACATCCGTGCGCCAGTTATGCACTATTATGCTCTCAAACGGCACTTTTTCGCCGAAAAACGCTCTGCACTCCTCACGCGTCATAGGCTCATGTGTGCCGAGGGCGGGCATTATATCCACCTCGCAGGAGTCCCTGAGCATATCATAGTAAACGGCGGTTATCCTGCCCGCGCCCGAATACATTCTTGTGTAATCGGGAGGCAGAAGAAGCACCTTGCGCAGGTTGCGCCCCTCAAGGGATTTGCCCAGAGCGGCTCTGAGCTCTTCATCTGAAATATACGGTTCGCTTCTTACAGTAACGGGGTTCATAAAGCCCTTACCTCTCTGAAAACATATTTAAAATATTTTACCATTAACAGTAAAAAAATACAATAGAAAAACAAAGAAACAGTATAATTTATAAACATTGAATTGATTTTGTCACATTTATATGCTATTATTAAAATGATATTTTATACAGTAATTCCGGAAAGGAGGCATATATATGGCTTTTATACGCGCGTTGATTTCTTTTATAACCGCTGTTCTTTTCAGCCTTTCCCTTATGCCGGGTCCGCGTATAATAAACGGTGACGATCCCGAGGAGCCCGCCGCACCGGAGCCGGTAATCAAATACAGCGCCGCTGTCACCGAAACCGTTCCGTGCGCACAGCCGCTCTCCCTTGTGAGCAAATCCTCTTTCGGCAGCAACCGGCACGACCGCGTTACAGGCGCGGACAGCCGCGGGGGTATCTGCTATGTCTGCGGCTCGGCCGGATACGCTCAGGGCGATTTTTCATCCGCCGGTTCGGGCAAGGCCCCGTTCGGCTTTATAAGAAGATATGATTCATCCGGTAACCTGACTGCGTCGGCTTATATAAAGGATTCCTCCCGCTCTGTTTACCTCAGCGATATCTGTGTGCTCAGAAACGGCAACGCGGTGGTTTGCGGCTACACATATTTCTCCAACAACACAAACGGAGCCGACAAGGGCTTTGTGGCGGAATACTCAACAAACCTCACGCAGCTGTGGAGATATGACTTTGTCTGCAGCGACAGCGTAAACGCCAACTCCGTTTCCGCTACCTCCAACGGCTTTGTCGTGGGCGGTATGACCTCCGGGGTTGACGGGGATTTTGCCGGCACGGACTTTTTCGGCCATTCGGGCGCTTTCCTTATGAGATTCCGCCTTGAAGAGGACTCTTCCACCGGCACGCACACGGGTACCGTGATGTGGAAAAAGACTGTCTTCGGCGACGGCACAAGCCAGGTCGCTCAGGTTGCCGCAGACTCGAGCAACAACATATTCGTAACTCTCTCGGTAAACGCCCTCAGAGGCAACTACTCGGGCTTTGAAGGCCTTGTGCCCGGCTCGCTCGATAATGTGCTGCTCAGGTACAGCGGCAACGGCGTGCTTGAGTGGAGCATAGTGCTCGCTTCACTCGGCAGAGACTATTTTGAGTGTGTGGCTCCCGATGCCACGGGCGGTTGCGTTGCGGGCGGATATGTCTTCAGAGACGGCGCCAATGTCAGCACGGACCTCGGCGGCACACTTGCCGGCCTTAAGCACACCGGCGGGGTGGACAGTTTCGTGTTTATCATCTCGTCATCGGGCAGCATAACCCATCACAGAAGCATATCCGGAAGCGGTGACGACTATATTTTCGGCATAACAAAATCCGGCTCCGAATATGTTCTCGCCGGCTCATCAACCTCTTCAAACAGCGAGTTCACATCAAACTACGGTGAGCACGACGGCTTCGCGCAGGTTATTTCCTCGACGGGAGCAAAGAGCGAAATGCTCTGCCTCGGAGGCACGGAAAATGACAGGGTTTACGCGATAACCGCATCCGCAGGCACACTGTTCGCGTGCGGAAGCGCCGTATCCAAAGACAACTATTTCGCCGGTATGAATCAGTACGCGACTACCGACTATTCTTCCGGCTCAGCTATGGATTCGGCCGACTGCTTCATAGCTGTTTACAGCTGATAATTCTTAAGTGTTCTTAATACAGGGACGTGATAAATTTGAAATATACAGTTAAAAGAGCCGCCGCGCTGATTTTCGCGCTTGTATTCATCTGCCTTTGCGCCTGCGGCTGCGGTCTGGACTCAGTAAGAGAAAAAATCGCGGGCGAAAGCGAAACCGACCCCGTAACAACCACGACAGAAGCTGAAACCGAGCCCGTATCAGCAGAGCCGGACAGAAATTTTGAGCCCGTACCGGGCGGTGAAAAATTCGTCTGCGGCTGGCACGATAAATACAGCAACAGATGCGATATGATTATCTCTCATATCGGCGGCAACTACTATGATATTAACCTTTGGTGGGGCAGCAGCGCGGAATCCGCAATATGCATGTCATTTGTTGGCACTTACAGCGCCGAAACCGATTCGCTTGACTACACGGGCACGGAATACGAGCTGAGTGTTTCCGACAGCGACGTTTATTCCACCTATATTATAAACGACAAGTGCGAGGGCTCCTTCTCGTTCAAAAACGAGGAAACCCTTATCTGGTCAGAGCGCAGCGAGTGCAGATTCATTGCCGAGGGTGACACCTATGAAGGCGGCAGCTTCGCAAAAGTCGTTTCCCCCGACGAAACAGTCTGCATTATGAGCAGCACGGGCGCCGGAGATTCCTACGGCGAAGAAGAGGCCCCCTCCGTTATAACAGCCGTGCCGGCAGGAGTTATTGTGAATGTTATTGAAACCGAGGGCGATTATACCCTCATAGCGTACGGCCCGTTTGAGGGATATGTGCTCAGCGAAAACCTCGCGGACACAGGCCTTGTTTACTCAAAGCCCGCCGTGACGGTTATGTTGCAGGATGACCTTGAAGACGGCAAAAACGCAGAGCCGGATTATGTTGACTCCGACGGCTACTATGCCCAAAACGTGGCGTTCATCGCCGGGAGCGAAGTAACTCAGCTGAGTTTTATTTCAATCTCACTTGACGGTGAAAACGAAGACGGAGCTTTAGTCTTTGACGCCGAGCGGCTTTATACCGCGCAGGACCTGAGCCGGCCCGTGATTATCCGCCTGAAGTTCGACGGCGATATTCCCGGCAACGGCATTTCATATACCGATGACGCCGGCGAAGCTCATGACTACGCGCTTGAGCAGAGCGGCAGAGACGGCAGCCTTATTCTCACCCCCATAACGGCAGTGTACGGCTGATAATAACACCACAGAGTAAAACAGCGGGAAGGGCGGATGTCTGCCCAACACCGCTGTTTTTTTGTCCGCGGGGCTTGTTTTGTGCAAATCGACAGATATTATGCCCGATTTAGTATCTTTATAAATATATATTTTATTATTTTTCCGTGCTATAATAATCGTGTATATTCCAAGCGGGAACATACGGACTGCTCCCGGAGGTTTCTGTATGCTTTATAAATTGCCTTATTACATGGCGGTGTGCCTGGGCGTTACGCTCGCGGCGGAGACGGGCACAGCCTTTTTGCTCGGTTACCGCAGGCGCGACCTGCTTTTTATTGCCCTTGCCAATATGCTCACCAACCCGCCGGTGGTGGTGCTTTCTTATATGAGCGGGCTTTTCTGGGGCAAAGCGGCAAAAATCGCGGCTCTTGCCGCTCTTGAGTCCGCTGCGTTCCTGACAGAGGCGGCCGTTTATGCCAAAACGCTTGAGAGAAAAAAGCTGAACCCCTTTCTCCTCTCCCTGATTCTGAACGCGGTCTCGTATCTCTTCGGGCTGCTTATACAATAGCGCAGTAACTGCGATTACTTTTTCCGAAAGGCGGAAATCAAATGAAAAAACTGCTGTCGGCTCTGTTCGCCCTGAGCATCTGCCTCACACTTGCCCTGCCGGCTTACGGCGCCCCGGGGCTAAAGCCCACAAACGGAAACTCCTATATCGTCACCCGCCATTTCACTGTTGTAAATAAAGACGGTGAGAATCTCTACTCCTCTCCCGAGCGCACGGGCCGTGTGCTGGCGGCTCTTGAATACGGCACGCAAATAACGACCACCCGCCGTTTTTTTGACAGCAGATTCGACAGCATACTCACCGACTGGTACTACACTGTTGTTGACGGCGTCGGCGGCTGGATTGACTGCTCCTCCCGCAGTGTCGGTTTTGCAAAAAATGTGAAATACGGCGAAGATGTCCCGGCTTACACGGGCGAGGTAAAAGCCATTGCCGACTGCCCCGTTTATGACTGCCTTGTTTTTGATGAAGCCGGCAGCCCCGACGGAAAAGTTATTGCTGCCGTGCCCGCCGGCACGCTGCTGAGCTTTGACCTCTACTGCCCTTACGCCAAATGCGTATACGGCAGAGTGGAATATGACGGCAAAGAGGGCTGGGTAGCTGTTGACGGCATCGCCTGTGACAGCGCGGTGTGCAGTGTTGACGGATATATTATGACCGCAGGGGCAAAACCGCTTTATGAAGACGCCGGTTATTCCTCCGGCGGCAAAGCGCAGGGCACCGCTCAGGCCTTTCGCGTTTATCGCTATGATATGTCTGTTTACGGCGAGGATGACGCAGGCAGACCTGAAAAGCGCTACCGCATCTCATGCGATGACGGATTTTACTGGATTTGTGTCGGAAACAATGACTATGACTGCGTTTATAACGGAGGAAACGAAATTCAGCTCAGCGGCGGCGCTTCATTCACAATCTACTCTTCCCCGGACACATCATCCGAAAAAGCCGGGAAAATACCTGAGGATTCAAAATATATTCAGCTGTTTTCCGTTGAGCTTTTCGATGACGGCGCTCAGGACAGCTCCGGCGCACGACATATATGGGACTATATAAAATATGAAAACAGCTTCGGCTGGATTGAAAGAATATACAGCTTCCCCGATTTGCGCGTGGTTACGGAAGCGGAGTATGCCCTGAAAGACCTCACCGGGATTCCCGGGATGCCGGGTGCCGGTCAGGCGGATTCCGTCGCGCAGGAAGAAAACGGCAGCGCCTCGCCTCGCCTTTCCCTTGCCCTTATCTGCGCGCTCGGCGCAGTGGCGGCGGCCTGCGTGATTGCCGCGCTCTGCATAGCCGTTACACTCAGAAAGAAAAATCATTAAACTATATATAATAACCCAAAGGATGTGACAAAATGAAAAAACTGTTGGCAATTATAACGGCTCTTATGCTATGCCTGACTCTTGCCCTGCCGGCGTTTGCGGATGCCTCGGGTCCCTTCATCTCCGAGATATCCGCGGTGGTGGCCAAAAAGGGCGGAGCCGAGGTCTATAACTGGGACTATGAAGTTGAAGATGATGTTCTCATCCCGACCGGCGAAAAATTCCCCGAGGGAGCGGCACTTGTTCTGTCCTGGGAAAGCTTTGTCAAAGGCGAGCTTTATTACTATGCCTACGAAAGAGGCGCGGACCTGAATGACGAAAACACCCTTGATGGCTTTGTTAAAGTCTCAGACCTGGATATGGATCTCTCCCCCGTGCAGCCGAAAGAAGAAAACGCCTATGAAAATCCCGTGCATTTTATCGTGACAAACAAAGACGGCGCCGGGCTTTATGAAGGGCCGAGCTTTGCTTACAAAACAATCAAAACTCTCAGCGAGGGTACTGAAATTGAGGCTCTTTACGCCGACGGTTACGGCATAGGAATATATCCCAACTGGTCATATACCGAGGTTGACGGCTCAAAGGGCTGGGTGTGCACCGGTGATTCATTATATTTCGGCAAAGAGGTGAAATATCACGAGGATGTTCCTTCACCTGCAGGCAGGGCCGTAACTCTCGAAGAAGTTCCCCTGTATAAACAGGCCCTTGCCGACGAAGACCGCGTAGCGGCAAAAATTCCCGCGGGCACCGAGCTGAAATATAACATTTATTATAAGGGCATAAACGCCGAGCCGATGGCTCTCGTTGAGTATGCCGGCAAAAAGGGCTGGATTGAATTAAGCATAGCCTACCCCTCATCGGACCTGCTCAGCTTCAGCGACGGCTATCTTATGGTTGCGGACAGACTGACTCTTTATGAAGATGATGACCTGCGCCCGGGTGAAAGTGTTTCTTCGGTTGAGCCTTACACAATTATACCCTATGACGCTTTCTTCTCCCGCCATCCCGGCAAGTCGGCTGATGACGGCGTATATGAAAACTGCTACAGAGTTACTGTTGACGGCGAAAAATACTGGGTGATTTTCGGCAGCGAGCTGGGAGCAAAAGAGATTCCCTATTTCGGCGGCTTCCTTTACACTGTCGCCAAAGACGCACCTCACGGTATCACATTATACGCCTCGCCCGATGATGCTGAGCCAATCGGAGAAATCGAGCAGGGCGAAACCTTTGTATCACTGTTCAACGTTGACTTCAACACCTATTATGAAGACGAGGAATATGACCCGGACAAAGACTGGAATTACATAGAGTATGACGGTGCACGCGCCTGGATTCATTATGATTATGAAATCTGCGGCGAGATAAGCACCCTCACTCCCGCTCTTCCCGACCCTCTCAAGCAATACGGCGAAGCCGAAAACAGCATTGAGGAGGCTTTGAACGAAATTGACGACCTGGACGACATCTTTGAGCAGTTCTTCGGTCTCGGAGACGACGATGATGACGCCCGGGAGCCGGAGGACGGCGACGGAGACGTTGACCCCGGCCGGGCGAAAAGAAGCACCCGCTCCGCACTTGTCAGACCCCTTGTGTACGCCGCGGCAGTCTCGGCAATAGCGGCGTTCGGCATAGTGCGCGCAAAGAAAAAGAAACCCGAATAATATATAACCGATACTCAAAGGAGGATTTATAATAATGGCTTTTTGCAGAAATTGCGGCGCTCAGGTAAATGAAAACGAAAACTTCTGCTC
>JAEELT010000130.1 GCA_016282855.1 Clostridiaceae bacterium
GCCTTTCATCACACCCCCGTTTTGTTTGAAAAAACAATTGGTGCAATCAATGTACACCCTGACGGGATATATGTTGATTGCACCGGCGGCGGGGGCGGCCATTCGGCGGCTATCGGCGAAAAACTCACTACCGGGAAGCTGATTATAATTGACAGGGACCCGGAAGCCGTTGAGGTCCTGCGTGAGAGATTCAAAGGTAATAAAAACATATATATATTGCGCGACAATTTCTTTAATATAAAATCCATACTTAATGAGCTCGGCACTGGAGCAGTGGATGGCATCCTTGCCGATCTCGGAGTAAGCTCACATCAACTTGATGATGCGTCACGAGGCTTTTCGTTCCACAAAGATGCCCCGCTTGACATGCGGATGAGCAAGGAGGGTAAAAGCGCAAAAGATGCTGTAAATCTTTTGCCCGAGCAGGAGCTCCGCCGTATTATTTACGAATACGGTGAAGAGAAATTTGCTCCCTCCATAGCCGCCGCCATCGTCAGGGCGCGAATCGAAAAGCCCATTGAGACTACGTTTGAACTGTGTGACATCATTTCCTCGGCAATGCCGGCTGCGGCAAAGCGGGACGCTCACCCCGCTCGCAGAACTTTTCAGGCGCTCAGGATTTATGTCAACGGCGAGCTCGATGGGCTGACAGGCGCCATTACGGATATGTTTGACTGCCTCAAGCCCGGAGGAAGACTTTGTGTCATCACCTTCCATTCTCTTGAGGACAGAATGGTGAAGCAGGCGCTTGCTCCCCTTGCAAAAGGGTGCACCTGCCCCAGGAACTTTCCGGTGTGCGTCTGCGGCAATACGCCGAAAGCAAAACTATTCAAAGCCGTTACCCCCGGAGATGATGAGATTCGGGAGAATCCGAGATGCAGATCCGCTCGGTTGAGAGTAGCGGAAAAGCTCTGAGAACTACACCGAAGGAGGGATGGCTATGGATGAATTTGATTATGTTCCCGGCTTAGTTCCTTCTCCTTTCACGTCCACAGCCGCTCCCAAGCTCGACAGAGGCAGAGATGACGGCTTTGAGGAAATAAACCTTTCCGTAACGGAAACCGTCGATTCCCCGGCTTCCGCTCCGAAAATCAGCAGACTCAAAAAGCTGCTTGTGCTGACTGCCACGGTCTTTGTGCTCTCGGTAATGCTCTGCAGTGTTATGTACATAAACACAGCTATAAACGCCGCGATGAGCTCCATCACGCAGCTTACATCGGATATAAAAGAGGCGGAGGCGGAAAACATCCGTCTTCAGGCGGAACTCACATCGGTGCTTTCCGCTGATAAAGTCAGAAACTATGCTGTTTCCGTTTTGGGAATGCAGAAGATAGAAAGATACCAGATACATTATTTTGAAAACCGCGGCGGAAACACCGTGGTAATTGCAGACGGGAAAACACAGAATCCCGAAACACAAAATAAATGATAATGACGGTAAATGCTGTTTCAAAAAATTTGGGACAGCATTTTTTGCCTTAAGTACGGGCCCGATAAAAATAATGAAAATCCCCGAAAACCGCAGGAAAGGAGAGTGAATATGGCGGAAAAATCAAAAAAATTCGATTACAAATCTGCCGCTGCTTCAAATATGAAGCTCGTTGCTCTCCTGCTTGCCACCGCGACTCTTATCGTTTCACTGCGGCTTTTTGATGTTCAGATTATCCACTCGGATAATTACAAGAAAAAAGCCACCTACGCTCAGTGGAACGAAGAGAGCCTTAAAGCGATGCGCGGCACTATTTATGACGCCAACGGCAACATAATAGCAAGAAGCGCACAGACCTGGCAGCTCTATGTTATTCCCGAAAACTTCACGGATGACAATTTCAGGAGCACCGTGTGCGCGGATCTTGCGGAAAAGCTTGACCTTGATTATGACGAGCTTATGGAGATGACATTTGTTGAGCCCGATTCAGACCCCGACAAGCTCGTTGTTGCCCATAAAAAGACAGTCAAGAAGCAGATTGAAAGTGATGAAAAGCTTCTTATCGAGTGCTCTGAGGGTGAGGAGCGAAGCGAACATCCCGCGTGCCTGATGCACAAAATATACAGATTCGGCAACAAGACCTACAGATACAGTGATGTTATCGGAATCGATACCGACAGCAAGAGATATTACCCGATGGGCGAGTTTGCCTCTTCTCTTGTCGGCACAGTGAATATTGACGGCAAGGGTGTGACCGGTCTTGAGCGTTACTATGACAAAGAACTCTCCGGCGCGGATGGCAAGGTTACGTCATACGGCACAAATCTCAATGACGACAATGAAAACTATTACAAGGCCGAAAACGGCACGAATCTTGAGCTGACAATAGACGAAACGGTTCAGTACTGCCTTGATGAACAGCTGAAGGCCGTATATAAGTCCAGCGGGGGAATCGGCGCCTACGGCATAGTAATGGATGTGAAAACCGGCGCCATACTCGGAATGGACGCTGTCGGTTATAAGGGAGGCTATAATCTCAACGACCCGAACACAGTAAATGAATACTATGACGCAGAGTCCGAACGGCTCTCCTCCAAGGATGATTTTGAGCAGCTCGGCGAGTACCTATCAAGGGAAAGCGAGCCCGAAATCAGCGTTGAAGAAATAGAGAAAATAGATTCCTTCGAAGAGCGCACCGCACTTCACAGAAAATGGCTCAGGCACTTCTACCGCCTCGAGCAGTGGAACAATTATCTTGTTTCCGAAACATATCACCCCGGCTCCGTCTTCAAGATTTTCCTGACGGCGGCCGCGATAGAAGAAAACATTCTGCCCGAGGATTACGGCTACAGCTGCTACGGCTCGATAAGCGTTGATGACAGAATTTTCAACTGCCATTATTCCGGCGGCCACGGCTACCAGGATCTCAGACACGGTCTTATGAATTCCTGTAACCCGTTCTTTGTAAAGCTCGGTCTTACACTCGGAGCGGAAAAATTCTATAAATATTTCAAGGCTTTCGGTTTCACCGAAAAAACCGGAATTGAAAGTCTTGAGGAATCAAACTCCATTTACTACAAGGAAGATGAGCTTACAAGAGTGTCTCTCGCCAGCGAATCCTTCGGCCAGACATTCAGCATCACTCCGATACAGGTGATTACCGCCATTTCCGCTATTGCCAACGGCGGCTATCTCATGCAGCCATATCTTGTGGCAAGAGAGTTTGACGATGACGGCAATGTGATAAAGCAGACAAGTCCCACAGTCAGGCGCCAGGTAATATCCGGCGAAACAGCGGCCGAAGTCGCCTCAATGATGGAAGACGTTGTCAAGAGCGGAACCGGTAAAAACGGTTACGTGGCGGGTTACCGCGTTGCCGGCAAGACGGGCACCACGCAGAAATATCAGCTTAAAGGCACTTACATAGCCTCGTTCGGCTGCTTCGCTCCGGCGGATAATCCCGAAATAGCCGTGCTGATTATTGTTGATGAGCCTCAGAGCGAAATCAACGGCTCCACAGTCTGCGCTCCGGTAGCGGCAAAGGTTGTTGAAACAACTCTTGAGTATCTCGGGGTGGAAAGGCAGTACACAGAAAACGAGATGGCGGACCTTGACACAGCCACTCCGGGCGTTATAGGAAAGGATCCGGACAGCGCCGAGAATATTCTTGAAGAGGCAGGCTTCTCCGTGAGAGTGATAGGCGACGGAGATATTATCGTCAGCCAGAGCCCCGCGGGCGGGCAGACCATACCGAAGGGCGGCGTTGTTGCGATATACGCCACTCAGGATGATGAAGAGAAGCTCGAGGTTACCGTGCCCGATCTGACAGGGCTGAGGATGAGCGAGGTCAAGAAATACGCCGCGTCCGAGGGCGTCAACATAAGAGTCTTCGGCAATTCCGGCAGCGGAGTTGTCTCATACGACCAGAGTGTTGAAGCGGGAACGGCTGTTGAATACGGAACGATTGTTACCGTTTATTTCAAATCTTACGAAAATATAGGAGACGCAACCTGAGCGCACGGAGGAAAACAATGAAAATTTCTGAATTGGTTGCCGAAATTGAATATAAAGGCAGTTTTGAAGACAGAGAGGTTGCCTTTATTACCGATAATTCCGAAAAGGCGGGGCCCGGCTGCATATTTGTGTGCATTGAGGGCAGACGCTTTGACGGCCACACAAAGGCGGGGGAGGCTCTTCAGAAGGGCGCGGCCGCCGTTGTGGTAAACAGAGATCTCGGCCTTGATAATCAGATTATCACCGCGGATACCCGTAAGGCATATACGCTTTTGTGCGCCGCGTTTTGCGGCAACCCCCAGAGAAAGCTGAAAATGATAGGCATAACCGGCACAAACGGCAAAACCACCACGGCTTTTGTTCTCAAGGGCGCTCTCGAAAAGCTCGGCCACAAAACCGGTATGATAGGTACGGTTAAGAATATGATAGGTGACTCTGAGGAGCCCGCCGCGCTTACCACTCCGGACGCAAACGAGCTTTTTGCTCTGCTGGCAAGAATGGTGCGCGCGGGGTGCGAATACTGCGTTATGGAGGTTTCGTCACAGGCGCTTGACCAGAGGAGAGTTGAGGGCATACATTTTGCGTGCGCTGTGTTTACAAACCTTACGCGCGATCACCTCGATTATCACGGCACGCTTGAAAATTATATGGCGGCAAAGCATATTCTATTTGAAAACTGCGACATCGCCGTAATCAATATCGACGATGAGGCGAGTGCCTATATGATGGAAAACAGCGCGGAAAAAACCGTGACGTTTTCTCTGGATAAAAACAGATGCGATTATTCGGCAAAGAATATCAGATGCACCGCAAAGGGCGTAAAATACGAGATAGTTTCGAATACCGGTATAGGCAGAGTCTCATTCGGCGTACCCGGAGAGTTCAATGTATATAACTCAATGGGCGCTGTTGTGTGCCTGTGCGAGCTCGGCTTTGATATGAAGTCGGTGCTCGATGCCGTATCATGCAGCAAAGGCGTGCCCGGGCGAATGGAAGTGGTGCCTACGGACACTCCGTATTCCGTAATCGTTGATTATGCCCATACTCCTGACGGGCTGAAAAACATCCTCACATCGCTCAGAAAGATAACGGAAGGCAGAATAATTTCCGTGTTCGGCTGCGGCGGAGACAGAGACAGAACGAAAAGACCCATTATGGGAGAAATCGGCACGGCTCTTTCAGACATAGCCGTAATTACTTCGGATAACCCGAGAACCGAGGACCCGGATGCCATTATCGCCGAGATTCTTACCGGGGTTGAAAAGCACAGGCACAAGAAGATAATCGTTGAACCCGACAGAACAGCCGCCATAAAGAAAGCTCTTGCGTGCGCGCAGCCCGGCGACGTGGTGGTGCTCGCGGGCAAAGGCCATGAAACATATCAGATTCTCTCAACCGGCAAAATCCATTATGATGAGAGAGAAGTGGTTGCGCAGATTCTTTCGCACGCCGTCTGAACAGCTTATAAAAACGGGGAATAATAATGATACCTCTTTCATACAGAGAAGCGGCGCGGGCCGTGGGCAGCGAAACCCCGCTTGAAGGGCATTTCGCCGCGGTCAGCACCGATTCAAGAAAAATTGAAAAAGACTGCCTGTTTATCGCTCTTTCGGGCGACAAGTTTGACGGGCATTCATTTGCCTGCGCCGCAATAGAAAAGGGCGCGGGCGCGGTTGTGGTTGAAAGGGACTGCGGGCTCGGTGACAGGCAGATACTCGTGAAAAACACCGGTGCGGCCCTGCTTGATCTTGCCGGATATTACAGGAGCCTTTTCAATATCCCCGTTATCGGCATAACGGGTTCCGTCGGCAAAACCACAACAAAGGAAATGACCTACGCTGTAATCAATTCAAAATACAATACTCTCAGAAATGAAGGCAACCTCAATAATGAAATCGGTGTGCCTCTCACTCTTTTCCGTCTTGAAAAAGAGCACGAAGCGGCCGTCATTGAGATGGGTATGAACCATTTCGGAGAGATTTCACGCATAACTAAGGCTGTAAAGCCGGACGCGGCTATAATCTCAAACATCGGAGTTTCGCATATAGAGAATCTCGGCTCGCGCGAAGGCATCCTCAAGGCCAAGCTTGAAATACTTGAGGGTATGAAGAGCGATGCCCCGATAATTCTCAACGGTGATGACGATATGCTCTGCAAGGCCGAAACCGGCTCTCATCCCGTTATCAGATACGGTATTCAGAATCCTTCCTGCGCCTACAGGGCGCTTAACATTACCTCCACAGATGACGAAACCGATTTTGCCGTCGGTTTCGACGGCGGCCCGCTGAGGGTTTGCCTGCCTTTCAGGGGCCGCCACAACATCTACAACGCGCTTGCGGCAATGGCCGCCGGCAGATGCTTCGGCATTGAAGTGAGTGACGCCGCTCAGGCGCTTAAAAACTACAGCACCACAGGTATGCGCCAAAAGATAGTCAGAAGAAACGGAATTACCTTTATTGAGGACTGCTACAACGCTTCTCCCGATTCGCAAAAGGCTGCCATGGAGGTGCTCGGCTCCATGAAAGCCGGCAGAAGAATTGCCGTGGTCGGCGATATGCTTGAACTCGGGTCATACAGCGAAACGGCACACCGCCTCGTGGGCAGATACGCCGCGGAAAACGGCATTGATATCGTTTATACATACGGAGAACTGTCAGAGGACACCGCCGCCTCGGCGTCGGAAAACGGCGTGAAGGATGTAAGGCGCTTTACCGATAAACTCGAGCTTGCGGTTGACCTGGCGAGAGAGCTGTGCGAGGGCGACAGCGTGCTGTTCAAAGCGAGCAGACTGATGAAATTTGAAGAAATAATATATAAAGTATTTGATATACTCGGTCTTGACGACTGAGAAACGGATTTTATCCCGGAAGGAGGGGACGGAAACGGCTGACAATATGAGCAAAACCGGCGGTGCGCCGGCGGCGGAAAGCGTTGCGAAAAGGACGATAAAAGAAGAACTCGCGCAGGTGGTTTTCGGCCCTGTCGAAGTTGTAAGAAACTTTTTCAAAGCGCCGCGCGGAGTGATTTCTTTCGGCGGTATGGATATTGCATATCTCAGCACGGTTATAGTGCTGCTTGCGTTCGGACTTGTTGTTCACTACTCGGCGAGCTCAAGCAACAGTCTTCAGCTCGAGCAGGTGATTTACGCTGTGCTCGGCGTGCTGGTTATGCTTTTCGTTTCACTCTTCAGAGTATCTGTTTACAAAAGGATTTCATCTGCCGCCATGGCGGTTGCTCTGATCTTTATGGTGGCTGTTCTCGGAGCGCCCGAGTATAACGGCACACACAGATGGATTCTGCATATCCAGCCTTCAGAGCTCGGCAAAATCACAATGATAATGTTTTTTGCCTACCTTCTTGATAAGTACAGAAACAAGTGCAGGACCAAGGACGCATTCGCGGTCTTCCTGGGCCTGACCGCATTCTTTGCAGCGCTTATTTTCCTTGAGGTTCACCTTTCCGGCACGATTCTTTTCCTGTGCATCGGCTATGCTATGATGTGGTACGGTAATCTGCCCAAAAAGCTGTTTGTGCCGGTAACCGCCATTGTGCTTGTGGCCGCTGCGCTGCTTGTGCTCAAGCCGGAGGCGTTCGGGTTTGCGCTCAAGGAATACCAGCTTGAGAGAATAACAATCTGGAAGAAAGTCCTGTTTGACCGTGACATAACCGCCAAGGAAAGACTCGGAAACGCCCGTCAGGTGCTGCAGTCTCTCTACGGAATCGGTTCAGGCGGATTTTTCGGCAAGGGTTACGGCAACTCAGGCCAGAAAATAAGAAATCTCTCTGAAAAATCAAACGATTTCATCTTCGCGGTGCTCGGCGAGGAACTCGGTTTCCTCGGCGGAATGATTATGATAATCCTGTTCGGCGTGCTGGTTTTCCTCGGCTTCAGGATAGCCGTCAAATCAAAGTCTTATTACGGCATGCTGCTCGCAATGGGTATTTCAACCCAGATGGCTCTGCAGGTTATTATCAACATTTCGGTTGCCACCTCGCTGCTGCCCAATACGGGCATAAGCCTGCCTTTCTTCAGTGACGGCGGTTCATCCCTTGTGATGACGCTCGCCAGTATGGGCCTTATGCTCGGAGTATCCAAAGATTCCGAAAGAAACGGAAGGACAGATGATTATGCTTAACGCGCAGAGAATACTTATCGCCGCCGGAGGAACAGGCGGGCATATCAATCCCGCTCTCGCAACCGCGGGCTACATAAAAGAAAAGAATCCCGATGCCGAAATAGTGTTTGTCGGCACGGCGGACAAGATGGAAGCCACCCTTGTGCCGAAAGCGGGCTACGAGCTCAGAACAATTGAAATCAGCGGCTTTTACCGCTCATTCAAGTGGGAGGATATAAAGCACAATATAGGTACGATTATAAAGCTGCTGAAGTCATCCTCGCGCGTAAAAAAGATTATCAAGGATTTCAGGCCGGATCTTGTTATCGGCTTCGGCGGTTACGTGAGCGGACCGGTGCTCAGAATGGCCGCAAAAATGAAAATACCTACCGCCGTTCACGAGCAGAACGCTTTTCCCGGCGTAACAAACAAGGCCCTCGCGGGAAAGGTTGACCGCGTGATGCTCACGAGCGAAAAGGCCGCGCAGCATATGAAATGCAAGAATCCTCCGGTTGTTACGGGTCTTCCGGTCAGAGGCGATTTGCTCAGAACCGACAGGGAGGAATCAATAAGAGAGCTTAACCTCGGCGGCAAGCCGCTCGTACTGTCAATGGGAGGCTCACTCGGAGCAAGGCCCATAAATGAGGCAGTTTTCGGCATGATTCTCAAAAAGTACAAAGACAGGGACTGTGTTTTCCTTCACGCGACCGGCAAAAACGGCACATCCTTTGCCGCGGACCTTGAGGAAAAAGGAATAAAGCCGGATGAGAACCCCGATATCCGTATATGTGAATATATAGACATACCCAAGTGCCTGCCTGCGGCCGACCTCGTAATATGCCGCTCGGGCGCAAGCACTCTCAGCGAACTTCAGGTGCTCGGTAAAGCGTCAATACTTATACCGTCGCCATATGTTGCCGAGAATCATCAGTATCACAACGCAATGGCGCTCGTCAATAACGGCGCTGCAATGATAATTGAGGAAAAGAACCTCACGCCCGACAGCCTGACAAGAGCCGTGAACACCCTGCTTTATGACAGGGAGAAGCTTGCGGAAACAGGCAGAAAAGCCGCCGAAATGGCAGTAACCGACGCGCGCGAAAGAATATACAATACTCTTTGTGAAATCGTACAGGAGAAGGCGAAATGAGCGGTAACTCAAAGCCGGTGAAGAAAAAAGCTGCAAAGAAAAAGCGGGCCGTATTGAGCACAAAAGCGAAAAAAATACTTCTTGTCATCACAGCGGCCGTACTTCTTGCGGCGGCTTTGGTGTGCCTGCTGTTTTTCGGCGTGTTCAGAGTCAGAAAATTCGCTGTAAAAGGCGACATTCCTTATACCGCACAGCAGGTGACGGACGCTTCGGGCATACCGCTCGGCAAAAATCTGTTTACCGCGGATTTTGAAAGCGCAAAGGAAAGAATCGGCACCGAACTGCCCTATACAGCAGATATCCGCATTTCAAGAAAGCTTCCGTCGACGGTGGTTATAACCGCCTCGACGGCTGTTAAAACATACGGCGTGATGATGCCGGGAGGAACTTACGCCATTACCGATGAAAATCTCAAGGTGCTTGAAATAGGCGCCGAAATACCGCCGGGAACAATGATGGTGGAAGGCTACAGCGGCAGCGGAGTAAACGCTCTCGGCAGAGAACTCCCGTTCGGCACTCAGGCGGATGATGAAGATATAAAAAACGCGCTTGCCGAAATCTCCCGCGCTGTAAAGGAGTCGGAATTAAAAGGCATTGACCTTATCAACATAGCAAATCCCGAAAGCATTTACATCCTTTACGAAGGGCGCATAATAATCAGGCTCGGAAACACGGACGATATACTCAAAAAGCTTAATCTCGCTCAAAAAAGCATCGCAGAAGAAAACAAGCTTTCCGCATCTCAGTACGGCGAGCTGAAGGTGACCACGGCGGGCAGAGCCTCATTTACCCCGAAAGACTATAAAGACATGCCCGAGCTTGTGGATTACACCGCGCGCAAGCTTGCCGCCGAGCAGGGCGCGGAACCGGACGGGGCCGAACCCGTACAGGAAGAGGATGCGCAGGAGCTCCCCGCAGCTGAAGATGAATCCGCTCAGGAGGGTGAAGATGAATACTCGGAGGAAGAATAAAACAGAAAAAAATAATTAACAAAAAAATGTCTTGTATTTTCTTTAGGAGTATGATAATATAATGCTGTCTTTATATGTTTGATGGAGGTAAAATTAATGGCATTTGAAATTGATAATGATTTTGAGAGTGCGGTTCAGATAAAAGTCATCGGCGTAGGCGGTGGCGGCGGAAACGCAGTCAACAGAATGATTGAGGACGGTATTCAGGGCGCGGAGTTCATCGCGGTCAATACCGACAAGCAGGTCCTCGTTAAGTCAAAGGCAACACATAAGATTCAGATCGGTGAAAAATCCACACACGGTCAGGGCGCAGGGGGAAAGCCCGAGGTTGGCCAGCAGGCTGCCGAGGAGAGCAAAGACACAGTCGCCGATGCTCTTAAAGGCACCGATATGGTATTTGTAACCACCGGTATGGGCGGCGGCACAGGCACCGGCGCGGCTCCCGTCATCGCAGGCATCGCCAAAGAGATGGGCTGCCTTACCATCGGCGTAGTTACAAAGCCCTTCAATTTTGAAGGCAAAAGAAAAATGAACGAAGCCATCAAGGGTATCGAAGAGCTTTCCAAGAATGTCGATTCTCTTGTTGTTATTCCCAATCAGAAGCTTCTTGCGGGCGACAATAAAACCACCCATTTCAAGGATGCTTTTGCAAAGGCCGATGAAGTTCTCCTTCAGGGCGTAAAGAGCATTTCCGAGCTCATCACCGTTCCCGGATTCATCAACCTTGACTTTGCCGATGTTACCAGCGTTATGAAGGACGCCGGCTACGCACATATGGGCGTTGGCAGGGCAAAGGGCAAAGATAAGGCAGAGGTTGCGGCTCTCGCTGCGATTTCCAGCCCGCTTCTTGAGACATCCATTTCCGGCGCAAAGGGCGTTATTATCTCCTTCACCGCTTCGGAAGATATCGATATTGAAGAAATCGAGCGTGCTGCCGACCTCATCACTGAGAGCGCACACGAAGACGCAAACATCACCTGGGGTATCGCATTTGATCCCAACCTTGATGATGAGCTTGTTATCACTGTTATAGCCACCGGCTTTGATTCCGCAACAGGCATCACCCAGACAGCCAACATCGCTTCATCCAGCCCCTTCTTCGCGGCTTCCAAGGCGGCATCCGCCCCCGCAAAGGCCGAGGCACCCAAGCCGGCAGCCAAGCCCGCTTCAGACGGCCCGAGCATTCCCCGCAAGTCTGACAGTGAAGCTTCTTCCGCTCCCGCTTCTCCCTCAATTCCCGGCAGAAGCTCAAAGGAGTCCGAGTCCGGAGCTTCCTCCTCCGCGATTAACGACGATCAGTTCTTCCTCTCAATAAACGATCTGATCAAGAAAGACTGATAAACAATATTCTTAACGCCGCAGTACAGGTTACTGCGGCGCTTTTTTTGTTCCGTTTTGTTTTTATTTTTCTTTTTAACCTTGACAAATAATGATTATTCCTTTATACTTAGAAATCGCTGTGAACCAATCACAGGTATATGGTGGTTATAGCTCAGCTGGTTAGAGCGCCAGGTTGTGGCCCTGGAGGTCGAGGGTTCGAATCCCTCTAATCACCCCATTTAGTATATATGCGCAGAGCAGCTCTGTTCTGCGCTGTTTTTGAATATTGGGGCGTAGCCAAGGGGTAAGGCACGGGACTTTGACTCCCGCATCCGCTGGTTCAAATCCAGCCGTCCCAGCCAGAGAAAGCAAGTCGGGAGGCTTGCTTTCTCAGTTTTTGTCTTATTGCCGGCGCAGTTACGGAAAAGTTTATTACGCTGTTGCAAAGTGCGGTACACTCTGTTAGAATATAAATGAATAATTATTACGGAAGGAGACTCGATTATGGTGAAAAAACAGGAAAGATTCAAAAAGGTTTATTCTCAGGGAGGCTTATCTGGCCATGAGATATGGGTTGATAAAGAGACCGGGGTAAACTACCTTTTCACTTTTTCCGGTTACGCAGGCGGGCTTTCGGTGCTTCTCAACAAGGACGGCACGCCGGTTGTTACTCCTCTGACGGATATCGACTGAAACAGGCATACCGGGTACTGATGCGGCAGATTCTGCCGCATTTTTTGATTTTATATCATATGTTGTGCTGTGAAGGGTGTGATTGTTCAATATATTGTTATTTTTCACTTGACAAAAACTGCACATTATTGTAAAATACCATATATATGTATATATATTAAAATACTATATGTAAATAACTCATGGATGGGAGTGTAATAAGAAGTGAGCGAAGCTGTTGTTGGCTTAGTCCGGGCCGTGTGTAACGGCGATACCGAAGCTTTGGCAAAGCTTTATACGATGACCCTCAAGCCCTCCTACTACCTTGCTCTCAAGCTCAGCGGAGATAAGGACGAGGCGGTTGAAATCACAAAGAAAGCTTACGCAAAAGCTTTTTGCACTATTTCAAAGCTCAAAAAGCCCGAGGCCTTCGAAATCTGGGTAAGGCAGAATATCACCACGGTCTTCAAGGATTCACGCGAGTTTGTTTTTGATGATGCCGTGTCGGGTATTACCGAAACCTCAAAGGAGTTTCTTTCTTCGGATGTGTTTACCGATTCCGGCAAAGCATCCTGCGCGTTAAACGCGCTTGACAATCTCAAGCCGGAGCTCAGGATGGTAACCGTTCTGCATTACTACGTCAATATGCCGGTTGCCTCAATCGCCAAGCTTCTCGGAGTTTCCGAGAGCACAGTCAACGCTCTGCTCGTAAGGGCAAAGGGCGAGATTTACGAAGCGAGCGGAAGCTCAAGGCCCGAAGCGGCTCCCGTAAGCTCGGTTCCCGTGCTTTCCGCCGTTATGCAGGAGGAAATGCAGAGCACAAATATAAACAACGCCGATGTGCGTGACATGTTTATATATATTCAGGATATTTTCGAGTCTTTCAAGCAGTCCGATAAATTCAAGCCCGCGGCAGAGAGCGCCGGCGCCGGCGGATATTTCAAAGGGCCTTCGGTTCCTGCCAGGCATCCTTCCTCACAAAAAGAAGAGCCCGGAGAGACAAGGGTTGATTTTGACAAGTTCACGCAGGACGCTCCCCCTGTGCGCAAGCCGGCCCCCGGCTTCGCGGCAAAGATACTCAACACCCGTATCGCCGGCAAAAAAATCAAGGACTACAATCTTAAGGTTATCGGCATTGCGGCAGCCGCAGTGCTCTTGTCCCTGATTCTGATTATCGCAATAGGCAAGCACCACGGCAAAAAGAATAAGCCCGCTTATCCCGATGTTTCCACCACCGAAAACAGCACCTACGCTCAGGTTAATGACAGCGAGTACAAATGGATTGACGGCGGCTTCGAAAACTTCCAGGATATAGTTTACCTTGATGAGAACGCCGCTGTATTCAAGCTTGTCGGCTCCAACACATTCGGCCTTATCGATTACCAGGGTAATGTACTGCTGCAACCTGTTTATGAGGGCTTCAAGAGATGCAGCCAGGGCAGGGAATATGAGAAGGTCAATGTATCGGAGAAGCGCAGCGCCTATCACACGCTTTACACCAAGGACGGTACCGACTATTATGTTTACTATGAGGGCGGAGTCGCGATTGCTTCCGAAAATCCCCACATAGGTCACGGCTACAATTCCTCACTGCTTGACAGCGATATCAAATATGATGAGCGCGACCGCTACTATGAGGGTTACGCCGCCGCTGAGAAAGACGGCAAATGGGGCTATGTGAGCCTTGAGACAGACAAGAAGGTAATACCCTACGAATACGAAGAGGTTAACGTGCTTCCCAAAGCGTCCGACTATGCCTCCTGCGATCACTGCAGACCTGTTACAGACGGTCTTGTAGCTGTTAAGAAAGACGGCTATATGGGCATTATCAACCTCAAGAACGATGTGATAGTTCCCTTCGAATATACCGACATACTTGTCGGCTCAGGCGGCGTATTCATCGCCAGAAAAGACGGAGTATGGGGCGTTATTCTCGTAGGCAACGCCATAAACACATTCGGCGGCATCAACCCGCAGATTAACGTTACGGGCGAGGATGACCCTGCAATCAATGAAGAAAACGCGAAGACCTACATCTGCGTAGCTGACAGCGGCATCAATATCAGGAGCGACGCCGGCGCGTCATTCAGCAAGATAGGCGAGCTTGCGGCAGGCGAAGAGGTAACCGGTTACGGCACAAAGACCGCCTCCGACACCGGCAAGGAATGGCTCAAGATAAAATACGGCGACACTTACGGCTATGTCGCAATGAGCTACATGCAGGCAAAATAAAATATTGAAGCGATAAGGATTGCGCATATATGCGCAGCCATATGAAGATTAATCCTTTTTGAAGCTCACAGAGAGGCGGGAGTTGCTGAGAGTACCGCCGGGCATAATGCAAAAAGGAAGGCCCCTTCAAAGCTCCGCACCGGTGAGGCGCGGCGTATATCTGCGTTAAAGAAACCGAGAGGTGCGGTAGAGCACAATTTGGGTGGTACCACGGCCCTTTGGGTCGCCCCATGCGAATTGTATTACTGCACCTTTTTTTATTGAAAAAAATAATTTTTTATACAGACCGGAGGTAATTATTATGGAATGGATGGGACTCAACGAGATAAGAAAAAAATATCTTGAGTTCTTCGAATCGAAGGGTCACCTTGCCCTGCCCAGCTTTTCGCTTGTGCCACGTGAGGATAAAAGCCTGCTTCTTATAAACGCGGGTATGGCTCCTATGAAAAAGTATTTCACCGGCGAGCAGACTCCTCCCCGCACAAGGGTCACAACCTGCCAGAAGTGCATACGCACCCCCGATATTGAGAGGGTCGGCATCACCGCGCGTCACGGCACATTCTTTGAGATGCTCGGCAACTTCTCATTCGGCGATTATTTCAAGCGCGAGGCCACAGCCTGGGCGTGGGAATTCTGCACCGAAGTGATGAAGATGCCCGTAGACCGTCTTCACGTGACCGTTTATCTTGATGATGACGAGGCGTATGATATATGGACAAAGGAAATCGGCGTTGCTCCCGACCACGTTTCGCGCTTGGGAAAAGAGGATAATTTCTGGGAGCACGGCGCAGGTCCCTGCGGCCCCTGCAGCGAGATTTATTTTGACAGAGGCGAAAAATACGGCTGCGGTTCACCGGACTGCAAGGTCGGCTGTGACTGCGACAGATACACGGAATTCTGGAATCTCGTTTTCACTCAGTTTGAAAATGACGGCAATAACAATTATTCCCGTCTGAAGAGCTGCAATATTGACACAGGTATGGGCCTTGAGCGCCTTGCCTGCATTATGCAGGGCGTTGACAACCTGTTTGAGGTTGATACCGTTAAAAACATAATGAAGCACGTGATTGATATTGCGGGAGTGGAGTATCATGACAATGAGAAAAACGACGTTTCTCTCAGGGTTATCACCGACCACATCAGAAGCACCACCTTTATGATAGGCGACGGCGTTATGCCCTCAAACGAAGGCAGGGGTTATGTGCTTCGCCGCCTGCTGAGAAGAGCCGCAAGGCACGGCAGGCTTCTCGGAATTGAAGACACATTCCTTTACAAAGTTTGTGAAACAGTTATCAAAGAAAACGCCGAAGCTTATCCCAATCTGCTTGAAAAGCACGACCTTATAGTAAAGGTTATAAAATCTGAGGAGGAAAGCTTCAACAAGACCATAGATACCGGCCTTGCCCTTCTTGAGGATATAATCAAGGATACTCAGGGCGATACCGTGTCCGGCGCGGATGCTTTCCGCCTTCAGGATACCTTCGGTTTCCCGATTGACCTCACAAAGGAACTGCTCGAGGAGAGAAATATGAAGGTTGACCTTGATGAGTACAGGCGCCTTTATGACGAGAGCAGAGCCGC
>JAEELT010000131.1 GCA_016282855.1 Clostridiaceae bacterium
ATAATCTTTAACCGCTTTTTCCCTGATTTTGTCGTAATCCTTTGCTTTTTCAAGGATATCAAGGCAGGCGATTTTGTACTCCCTGCCGTCAAGGAAAGGATGCCTGTCAAAGCCGTTAAAGCTTGTGGCGCAGGCAAAATATATAAAAGCGTAAGTCGCGCCTTTAACCTTCATCACATTGTTGTCGGCTCTCATTTCGCCGTCGGTGTCGGTCTTTACGGCTCCTCTGAACTGAATGCCTTTCTTTTTCGGCTCGTCAAAGTAGGTTTTGTCCGGGCATTTGTTGTCTATCACATTTTCGCCGTGGCATTCGCCGTCAAGGATGAGCAGACCGTTTTTGATAAATGAGTTTGAGCGCAGAGGAGAGGAAAAATAAAAATCAAAATCGGTTTTGCACGCGAATTTAAGCTTTACGCAGATTATGTTATCGGGGTATGAAGCAAAGTATTCCCTTTCTACCTTTTTGCCGCCGAGCTTGTACTTTACGCCCGAAACGGCATTGTCAAGGTCAAGATACCTTTCGTAACCGGATGCCCTGCCCTTGCCCGCGAATTCGATAATCAGATCGCCTAACGGAAGGTAAGCCTGACTCCAGGTGCTGTCAAAGTTTTCCTCGATTTCTTTCTGTGCCTCGTGAAGCTTGCCGCTCAGTGCAAGCTTCCTTGCCTTTTCAAAGGCTTTCGGTGCGCCTTTTCTTACTGTGTCTTTGGGTGCGCCGGTCCAGAGCTCGTCATGATTGAGTGAGATTACTTCTTTTTTTATTCCGCCGTAAATCATGGCGCCTAAATGCCCGTTGCCTACGGGCAGGGCCTGAGTCCACGCTTTAGCGGGGGAAGTGTAATAAAGACGGGATGAGTAGTTCATTGCTGTACCTCCGTTTAAATGAATTGGCAGGCTTTTCTGCTGAAATTATATAACGGGCGGTGCGTATGAGTCAATACAATAATACATAAAAACGCTTAATTGAATATGCCGCGGTTTTCATAAAGTCTTCAGCATACTGCGTGCAGTTGACTTTTTATTATAAAAATGGTAACATATCTCCGTATGATGTTTTACGGAGAAACCCGTAATATAAAAAACCAATCGGAATGGATGTGTTTCTTATGAAAGGCATTATTCTCGCCGGCGGGTCCGGTACGCGCCTGTATCCGCTGACTCTTGTTACCAGCAAACAGCTTCTTCCGGTCTATGACAAGCCGATGATTTACTACCCGCTGTCCACTCTTATGCTTGCCGGCATAAGGGATATTCTCATAATCTCCACCCCGTCCGATACTCCCAAATTCCGTGAGCTTCTCGGTGACGGCAATCAGTTCGGCATCAATCTCACATATGCGGTGCAGGAGAGCCCCGACGGTCTTGCGCAGGCTTTTATTATCGGGGAGGATTTTATAGGCGGCGACAGCGTTGCTATGGTCCTCGGAGACAATATTTTCTATGGAAGCGGCCTTGGTTATATGCTGCGTCAGGCGGCAAAAAACGAGGGCAGGGCTACCATATTCGGCTATTATGTGGATAATCCCCAGGCATTCGGCGTGGTCGAATTTGATGAAAACGGCGTGCCTGTTTCCATAGTTGAAAAACCCAAAAGGCCCAAATCAAACTATGCGGTTACCGGGCTGTATTTCTATGACAACAAGGTTGTTGAGTATGCTAAATCCCTCAAGCCCTCCAAAAGAGGCGAGCTTGAGATAACTGATATAAACCAGCTTTATCTTGAGGCGGGCAATCTTGATGTGCGCCTGCTCGGCAGGGGATATGCCTGGCTTGATACCGGCACGGTTGATTCTCTGCTTGACGCTTCAAACTTTATAAGGACCATAGAAAAGCTTCAGGGCATCCAGATTTCCGCTCCCGAAGAGATTGCCTACAATATGAACTGGATAAGCCACGATGATTTGCTCGCATCCGCCACGAAGTACGGCAAATCCTCATACGGTCAGCATCTTATGGCTGTTGCGCAGGGCAAAATCCTTTATTCATCAGACAGACCCGGCGAAAAGCCGAAGTGGGGTGCGCAATGAAACGGACCGAAACTTTAATCGGAGGCGTTTGTGTTATAGAGCCCCGGGTATTCGGCGACAGCCGCGGCTGGTTTTATGAGAGCTATTCGCTGCGCGCATTTGAGCAGATAGGTATTGACACGGTATTTGTGCAGGACAACCGCTCCTACTCTTCGGCCAAGGGCACACTTCGCGGTCTTCACTGCCAGGTCGGCGAGAGCGCTCAGGCGAAGCTGGTCTCCTGCACGAGAGGTGAAATTCTCGATGTTGCCGTAGATATACGCGAAGGTTCGCCCACCTATATGAAGCACGTCGGAGTTATTCTGTCGGCCGAAAACAAAAAAATGCTCTATATCCCCGCCGGCTGCCTTCACGGGTTCGTCGCCCTGACGGATGATGTGGAGCTGTCTTATAAAGTTGATAAGTTTTACAGTGCCGCTGATGACAGAAGCATCAGATATGATGACCCGGCTTTCGGCATTGACTGGGGTGCCACGGACCCTGTTCTTTCAGATAAAGACAGAAACGCGCCCCTCTTTGCCTGCAGCGACGCGCGCTTCACGTATGATGGAGAGAAAAAATGAGAGTTATTACAGGCTCCGCAAGAGGAATGACTTTAAAAACTCTTGACGGCATAAGCACCAGACCCACAACCGAAAGGGTAAAAGAGGCGATTTTCAGCGCCATACAATTTGATATAGAGGGCAGGAGAGTGCTTGACCTTTTTGCGGGCTCCGGCCAGATGGGAATTGAAGCGATGTCAAGAGGCGCGCAGACGGCAACTTTTGTTGACAGAGATAAGGGCGCTGCCGCCGTAATCAAAGAAAACCTTGAAAAAACAGGTTTCGCGTCTGTCTGCAACCTTGTTCAGATGGATTACTCTTCATTCCTTGCCATCAATACACAGCTGTTTGACCTCGTGTTTCTTGACCCGCCTTATGAGAGCGATATGCTGCTAAAGGCCCTGAACTCGCTCGGCGATTTTGTCCCGTCCGGCGGCACGGCGGTCTGCGAGCATCCCTTAAAAGCTCAGCTGCCGGACGAAATATCCGGTTTTACAAAATACAGGTCATATAAATACGGCAAAACGGCTGTCACCGTTTACAGAAAGGACTGAAGCTCATGAAGGTTGCGATATGCCCCGGCTCTTTTGACCCGGTCACCAAAGGCCATGTCGATATAATCACGAGAGCTGCCAAAATATTTGATAAGGTCATCGTCGTCGTGATGATAAACTCAAACAAGACCAATGCTTATTTCACTGCTTCGGAGCGTGTTGATCTCATTAAAAGAAGCATTACCGGCATCAAAAACGCTGAGGTTGAAATGTACGGTGGTCTCCTTGCGGAGTATGCTGCCGAAAAAGGAGCCTGCGCCGTGGTTAAAGGCCTTCGCGCTGTTTCGGACTTTGAATATGAATTCCAGCAGGCGCTCACAAATAAAAAATTAAACCCCGATGTGGAAACCGTATTTATGACAACCGATGCGGAGAATATGTTCCTCTCTTCGAGCGTTGTAAAGCAGGTTTGCGAATTCGGCGGTGATATAAGCGGCTTTGTTCCGCCCGAAATACACAGCGATATAGTGAGAAGAATCTCGGAAAGGAAAAGAAACTGATGAATACAGACCAACTTTTAAACCAGATTGACGACATTATCGAATCCGGCTCAAAAACAATGAGAGGCAGAGTTGCCGTTGACGCCGAGGCCATCAGAGCTGCCATTGACGAAATCAGAGTCGGTCTCCCCGACGAAATTTCACAGGCAAAGCTTATCGTTGCAGACAGAAACAACATCCTTGCCAAGGCAAAAAAAGAGGCGGTCAATGTTGTTAACGAGGCTCAGGAAAAGTCAAGAGCGCTTGTTTCCGCAGCTGAGGATAAGGTCCGCACTCTTGTTGTGAAAACTGAGGATTACTGCAAGAATAAGGTCGCGGAGGCTGAGGCGCAGGCCGGCAAAACCATCTCCGACGCCAATGAAGAAGCCGAAAGCATCAAAGCCGAGGCGAGAGCTCAGGCCGATAAGCTTATCGACAGCAGCGCCATTGTTATAGAGGCAAAGGCAAAGGCTGACAAACTCTCCGCCGATGCGCTTGCCGCCGCGAAGCAGGCAATAGACAACGCAAATATACAGACTGCCACTATGGTCGCGACCGCAAACGATCAGTTTGAGTTCAAAACCAAGCAGGCAGAGGAGCAGTCTGCCGAGATTATTGCCAAGGCCAATAACTGGGCTTCCGAAATCCGTTCATCCACAATGGAGTTTATTGACAGCGTGATGAATACGGCAGATGAATCCGTTGCCCGTGCTCTCAATGAGATTCAGAACGCACGCAACAGCTTTGTGAATATTGCTGCTCAGGCTGATGAGAGCATTGCCGATTCGTCTCAGGGCTCAGATGAAATTCTGAATTTTGAATATATGGATGATCTTGAAGGCTGATTGATATGTCTGATATTTTCGCAAAAACCAAATATTTTATAATTGATATGGACGGCACATTTTATCTGAGCGGCAATCTTATTGACGGCTCAATCGATTTTATTGATAAGCTTCACGCTACCGGGAGGGACTTTTGTTTCTTCACAAATAACTCCTCAAACAATGTCGAAGTCTGCCGTGATAAGCTTGCCAAAATGGGTTTCCCCGTTTCGCCGGATAAAATAATAGTTTCGTCACATGTTGCCTGCGATTACATTAACAAGCATTATCCCGGCAAAAAAGTATATCTTCTCGGCAATGAGAGGCTCAGAGCCGATATTGAGAAGGCGGGCATAACTCTTGTTAATGAAAACCCGGATATTGTTTTGCTCGGCTTTGATACCACGCTTACTTATGAGAAAATCCGCAAGGCGGCGAAATACCTTGTGGGCGGCGCGGTCTATCTCGCCACGCATCCCGATGTAAACTGCCCGACGGCTGACGGCTTCAAACCTGATACAGGCGCGATGATAGAGATGTTTGCCGCGTCAACCGGCAGGAGACCTACGGTGCTCGGCAAGCCGATGACTCCCACCGTGGATTACATCACCGATTATCTTGAGTGTTCACGGGACGAAATCGCGTTTGTGGGCGACAGGCTTGCCACGGATATTGCCATCGGCTCAAATCATCATATACCCTGCGCGCTTGTTTACAGCGGCGTTACAAGCCCGTATATGTATGAAAAATCTGAGTTTAAAGCGGATATTGCCGTTGCAAATCTCAAAGAGCTCGCCGAATATCTTTAATACAATAATGCAAAAGATAAGCAAAGAGGCATCTGCCCGGTTAAGGGCAAATGCCTCTTTGCTGTTGTATGATGAATCGGAATGAGAAGAATTCCCTGCTTTACGTTAATAAGTGCTGCCATAAAGCAAAAATGTTGCTTTTTTTCCTCAAAATTTCGCTTTATTTTTAATTTTATGTGTGATATATTATAATAGATATAATTTGTGATTATACGGGGCGTAAACGATGAAACTCAACGAATTAAAACCCGGTCAGTCCGCGGAAATAACCGCAATAGGCGGAGAGGGAGCGCTGCGCAGGCACTTCCTTGATATGGGTGTGATTCCCGGTACCGAACTTACCGTAATCAAGCTTGCTCCGATGGGTGACCCTATGGAGCTTCGCATTCACGGCTACGAGCTTACCCTGCGTCTTGATGACGCTGAAAAGATTGATATAAATCCCATAGAGTCGCTCACGGAATCCGGCATTGCTCCTGAGAGCGTCAGGCGGTCCGAGCATCCCGGTCTCGGCGAAGAGGGCAAATTCCACCCCAAGGGCAGCGGCAATCCTCTGCCGGAAGGCACAAAGCTTACATTTGCCCTTATGGGCAACCAGAACAGCGGCAAGACCACGCTTTTCAATCAGCTCACCGGTGCCAATCAGCATGTGGGCAATTTCCCCGGCGTTACCGTTGACCGCAAAGACGGTGTTATCAGGGGCACCTCCGATACCCTTATTACCGACCTGCCGGGTATTTATTCCATGTCTCCATATTCGAGTGAAGAGCAGGTTTCGCGTGATTTCGTGCTTAAAGAAAAGCCCAAGGCGATTATCAATATAGTTGACGCTACAAACATCGAACGCAATCTCTATCTCACGATACAGCTGATTGAGCTGGGCATACCCATGGTTGTGGCTCTCAATATGATGGATGAGCTTCGCGGCAACGGCGGCACCGTGGATGTGAACACGATGGAATCCATGCTCGGTGTGCCGGTTGTTCCTATTTCCGCCTCAAAGAATGAGGGCGTTGATGAGCTGGTACGCCACGCAGTTCATATTGCGAAATACCAGGAAAGCCCCGTCAGGCAGGACTTCTGCAGCGCAGATGACAACGGCGGAGCTGTTCACCGTGCCCTGCACGCAGTGTGCCACCTTATTGAGGATCACGCCCAGAGGGCACAGATACCCACCCGTTTTGCAGCAAGCAAGGTTATTGAGGGCGATGAGCTCATCACCGATGCTCTTGAGCTTGACGATAATGAAAAGGAAATGCTCAGGCATATTACAATCCAGATGGAAAAAGAGCGCGGGCTTGACAGCAGTGCCGCCATCGCCGATATGCGTTTCGATTTTATTAAAAAGGTCTGCCGTACCTGTGTCGTTAAGCCGCACGAAAGCAAAGAGCACCTGAGAAGCAGCAGGATAGATAATCTGCTGACCGGCAAGTTTACCGCGCTGCCGATTTTTGCGGGTATTATGGCAGCTGTGTTTTTCCTTACGTTTTTTGTTGTAGGTCCGTTTTTGCAGAGCCTGCTTGAAAACGGTATAGATATACTTCAGACAATAGTTGAGAGAGGTATGCAGGCAGCGGATATAAGCCCTGTGATTCAGAGTATGGTTACCGAAGGGCTCTTTGAGGGAGTGGGTACCGTCGTCAGCTTTCTCCCGATTATAGTTGTGCTTTTCTTCTTCCTTTCCATGCTTGAGGACAGCGGCTATATAGCCCGTGTCGCTTTCATTATGGATAAGCTTCTCAGGCGTATAGGCCTTTCCGGCAGGAGCATAGTGCCCATGCTTATCGGCTTCGGCTGTACCGTTCCCGCGGTAATGTCCACGCGCACTCTGCCGAGCGAGCGTGACAGGCGTATGACAATATTGCTCACTCCGTTTATGTCCTGCACCGCGAAGCTGCCGATTTACGGCTTCTTTGTGAGCGCATTTTTCCCTAAGCAAAGCTGGATTATTATTACCGGGCTATATATCGCGGGAATAATCACGGGGATAATTGTTGCTTTCCTTTTCAAAAACACTCTTTTCAAGGGCGAAGCCGTTCCGTTTGTAATGGAGCTACCGAATTACCGACTGCCTAGCCCCCGCAATGTTTTACAGCTTCTGTGGGAAAAATCGCGTGATTTCCTTCACAGAGCTTTTTCCGTGATTCTTGTTGCAACCATAGCGGTATGGTTTCTCAAGAGCTTTACCTTCAGCTTCAGCTTTACCGAAGACTCAGGCAAAAGTATGCTCGCCGCGATTTCCGGCCTTATAGCGCCGGTTATGAAACCGGTGGGGCTCGGAGACTGGAGAATCATCACATCGCTGATAAGCGGCTTTCTGGCTAAGGAAAGCGTTGTTTCGGTAATGGAAACGCTTTTCGGCGACGGCCTTGCTTCACTCGGTGCGCTTTCCGCCGCTTCAATGCTTGCTTTCAGCCTGCTTTATACGCCCTGCGTGGCGGCTGTAAGCTCCATACGCAGAGAGCTTGGCTCAAAATGGGCTTTGGGAGTTGTTATCTGGCAGTGCGTTATTGCCTGGATTGCCGCCTTTGCCGTTTACTTTATCGGCTCGGCCGCCGGGCTTGCGTGAGGTGTATATATGAATATCTGGAATATAATTATCGCGCTTGCGCTTGTAATCATAATATGCTTCTCCTTTTACAGAATGAAAAAGAGAAAAAAAGCAGGCAAATGTACATACTGTGCCTGCTCCTCCTGTGACGGCTGCTCTTTTTGCGGCAAATACGGGCAAGATAATAAATAAGGCATAAAAAAATAAAACGGAAAGGACTTCTTTTATGAATGAATTCTTTTCAAAGATGGTAGGCACGCTTGCCGTTATACTTGTGGTATCCGCATTCATAGGCGGCAGTGACCTTCTGTCCAAGTTTACCGATTCAAAGAAAATGTGGAAATATGTGCTCATCTCAGGCGCTCTCGGAGGCCTTTTCGGCGTTTACGGCAATATTTCCGGCGTTGATTTCAACGGCGCAGTTGTATCAGTGCGAGATATCGGTCCCATGCTTGCCGGCTTTACCGGCGGGCCTTTCGCGGGCCTTATTGCCGGCGCGGTAGCGGGCATTCATCGCCTTATGATGGGAGGTATCACCGCAAAAGCCTGCGTTGTAGCAACGTGCTGCATAGGGCTTATGTGCGGCTTCATTTCAAAAATCAAACATAATGTTATCGAAAAACCGCTGTGGGCTGTTATTATAGGCGTCGCTATGGAAGCGTTTCACCTGTCCGTCGTGCTTGTGCTCGTGAAGCCTTTTGAAACCGCTCTCGACATAGTTAAACAGATTGCCATACCCTTTATTATTGTTAACGCGGTCGGCTTTGCTATGATGATTGCCATTATCACCTATACCGAAAAGCAGAGGCGTCTGGCCGCTGAAAAGAGCAGAATGCAGAGCGAGCTTGAGGTTGCCAATGTCATCCAGCATTCGCTTCTTCCCGTGATTGACGAAACCTATCCCGGCAGAAAAGAGATAGAAATTTCTGCTTCCATGGAGGCCGCCAAAGAGGTCGGTGGAGATTTTTACGACGTTTTCTTTGTGGACAGCAACCGTATTGCGGTTGTAATCGGAGATGTGTCCGGCAAGGGCGTTCCCGCCGCGCTGTTTATGGCCTCCTCAAAAATCATTCTTCAGAACTGCGTCAGGGATATACCGGAGCTCGGAGCTGCCCTGAGCACGGCCAATAACGCCATCTGCGCCAGGAACGAAGCGGATATGTTTGTCACCATCTGGGTTGGAATTCTTGATATTTCCACTGGAAAAATCACCGCCGTAAACGCAGGGCACGACGATCCCGCGGTTTACCGTAACGGCTACGGCTTTGATTTCGCTCCGGCTAAACACGGCCTTGTAGCAGGCGGTATGCCGGGCGCAAAATACAGGGAGTCCGAGATTCAGCTGGAAAAAGGCGACAAGCTGTTTATTTATACAGACGGTGTTCCCGAGGCAACCGATAAGGATAACAAGATGTTCACGGTCGAAAGGATGCTTGATTCGCTCAACGCCAATAAAGAGAAATCACCCGCAGGCATACTTGAAGGCATAAAGCAGAGTGTGAATGAATTTGTGGGCGATGCTCCTCAGTTTGACGACCTTACCATGCTTTGCCTTGAATATAAAGGAAGTGATACTTGTGAAAAAGCTGACAGTTGAAGCGTTAAAGGAAAACCTGGATACGGTTATTGATTTTGTCAACGGTTTTCTTGAAGAAGCCGGCTGCACGATGAAATTTCAGATGCAGGTTGACCTGTGCGTTGAAGAAATGTTTGTAAACATAGCAAGCTACGCTTACGGCTCAGGTAAGGGCGATGCTGAGATAGATATTTCTCAGACCGGCGAGGAAATCAGCATAACGCTCATAGACAGCGGCAAGCCGTATAACCCGCTTGAAAAAGAGGACCCGGATGTTTCTCTCTCGGCTCTCGACAGGGAGATAGGCGGCCTCGGAATTTTTCTGGTGAAGAAAACAATGGACAGCGTTTCCTATGAATATACCGATGGTAAAAACATATTTACCATGGCAAAGAAAATGTAATTTGCTCTCTGAAAAATAAAACAAATGGAGAATACATATGAAACAGAATCCCGACAGTTATCTGCTCTATGAGGCAGGCAAGTTCATCACATTCAATATCCGCCTGAAAACTGTTATGAAGCATAAGGTTGACGGTGAAGCGCTTAACCGCGCCGCTCAGACAGCGTTTGCCCGCTTCCCGTACTATGCCAAAGAAATCAAAATTTTGCCTGACGGTGAAATAGAACTGATTGACAACGCCCGTCCTCTTTCCGTAAGTCGCTCTGACGGCAGACGCGCTTATTTCGGCACGGCAAAGGTCAATTATCATCTTTGCAGCATAGATTATGAAGATAATGCAATTTATTTCAATATGTATCACGGGCTTTGCGGCGGATGCGGAGTTATGTTCTGGATAAAAAGCACGCTCTGGCATTATGTGAAAGAAGCTTTCGGCGTTACTCTTGAAACGGGTAACATCAAAACAGCAGACACACCGTTTGTTGACGGCGAAACAGCTTACCCCGACGCCGCTGCGCTGGAGGATGCAGAGCCTCTCGGCACGGTAAAGAAGGGTATGGTTTATATACCCGGAACGGATTATGCCAAGCAGTTCTTCCTCACTCCTTTCAGGGATACAAAGTGCTATGAGCTCGAGCTTGAGTCAAAGGACTTTATGAAATACGCGAGAAACAACGACGGCAGCCCCAACTCCATTCTTTCCGCTCTTATGTTCAGGGCAATCTGCAAGGTTACATCGCCCGCAATCGCGAGAGCAATCAGGGGCAATATTCTCTGCAATTACAGGGCGGATGTAGGCTGCCCCGAAACCTATCACGATCTTGTACGCCTTATGTCTGTTTACTATCCCCGGAATCTCGAGGAAAAGAATATAGAGTATCTGAGCACAATCACAAGAACAATGATGTATGTGCAGATGCAGCCGGAATTCAGCGTTAAAAACTTCAAGGCAACACTGAAGAACAAAGAGGGAATTGACAGAGTAAACGGTTTCCTTGCAAAAAGAATGTATTCCAAGGTTCACAGCACTTACCTCAAGCCTCCTTTCGGCACCTTCCTTATCAGCTATGTCGGCAGGGATGAATGGTACGGCCTTGAGGATTATGTAGAACGTGTTCACTGCATTACCGACGGCCATCTTATGATTGAGGTAAATGCTCTGCGTGACAAATTCTTTCTTACCTTTATGGAGCTTAACGGCAGGCATAAGTTCTATGACGCCTTCTGCGAGGCCATGCGTGAGGAAAACATCAGCTTTGTTGAGCACGGATGCAGCGGCCGTCTGCTTCCTTATTCCGTTTTTCCGAAGAAAAGCAAAGGATGATTAAATGAAAAAAGCAGTTTTACTTTCCGTATTTATTCTTACCGGAGTATTCTCGCTTTTCGGCTGCAAAGCAAAAGACAGGCCCGGCGAAGTCCCCACTGACAGGAAGCGCACCGTCACATTTATATCCGGAGCGGATGAAGCCGATGTTTGGATTCTGCCCGACACAGCAGAAAACCGCTCAACAACAGTCTGGGGAAAGGCGATGATTTCAAAGCTTTCTTCCGGCGGCAGTGAGCGGGTATCGATCGGAGAACCCGGTGAAAACGGCGGCTACATTATCAGGGTAATAGACGGCGACGGTATGTATTACTCTGCCGGTTTTGTTTTGCTCAGTGAGGGTGACAGCATAAAAATGACAGTCGGCAATTCTCCCCTGAGCGTAATATTTGATGTTACCTCTTCAGACGGCAATTCAGCAGGGTCCTTCACCGGCTTTGCGGCAAAGCTATAAGTAAACTTCAGCGAGGAAACGGCTATGCCAACCTATGAGTATCTGACCCCTGAAACAGAAAACAGAATAATAACCGAAAAAAACGGCAATTCATTTGTTCATTTAGCGTTTGATGAGCAAAACGCAGTGCGCCGAAACAGCAGCAAAGACTGTGCGGATGTTATACGCACAGCGTTTATAAGAGACTGCGACAAAATTATTCACTGCCCGTTTTATAATCGCTATGCAGATAAAACTCAGGTTTTTTCATTTTTTAAAAATGATGATATCAGCCGCCGCTCGCTTCATGTGCAGCTTGTTTCGCGTATCGCACGCACAATAGGCAAGGCGCTCAATCTCAACCCTGACCTTATTGAAGCGATTTCTCTCGGCCACGATATAGGCCATACTCCATTCGGCCATATGGGCGAAAAAATTCTCGACGAGTTGTATTTCTCTCACGCCGGCAGGCATTTCAGCCACAATATCCACTCTGTCAGAGTGCTTGACGGGATATATCCGT
Organism: Clostridiaceae bacterium; assembly: GCA_016282855.1. Classification (GTDB taxonomy): domain Bacteria; phylum Bacillota; class Clostridia; order Oscillospirales; family Acutalibacteraceae; genus CAG-177. The sequence goes on from JAEELT010000131.1 coordinate 12,046, forward strand.
ACAACATTTCCCTGCAGACTCTCAGCGGCATTGCCGCGCACGACGGCGAGATGGAAATGAGTGAATACCGTCCGGAGCCGATTCGGGATTTTCCCGAGTTTGACAGGCAGATTGAAGCCTGTTATCTTGATAAAGCGAATGTGCGTAAACTTGTACCCTCAACTCTTGAGGGCTGTGTGGTGCGCATTGCCGACATAATCGCTTATCTCGGAAAAGACAGGCAGGATGCTCAGCGCGCGCAGATAATTACGCCCGAGGATTTTGAGAGCGGAGCCATAGGCTCCATAAATGCCGAGCTTATAAATAATCTGGTAGTGAATATAATTGAAAACAGCTACGGCAAGCCATACATAAAGATGGACGGCGCTCATTTTGAAGCCCTGAAAAAAGCCAAGGACGATAATTACAGGCTTATTTACAATAACCCGGTTGTGCAGGCGCAGATTGACTCATCTGTCCGCCCGATGATGGAGGAGCTGTATGACAGGCTGCTTTATGACATCATCGCGCGCAACACCTCATCGCCGGTTTACACTCACCATATAAACTATGTGAACGAGGCTCATTACGAGCGCACTTCACCTTATGAAGAGTCAGACCCCAATCAGATTGTGGTTGATTACATTGCCGGTATGACCGATGACTACTTTGTGGATATCTATGCTCATCTTTTTCCCGACAGTGACAGAAGAATAAAATACATAGGTTATTTTGACTGATAATCAGGACCGCCGGGGAATTCACCCCGGCGGTCCTTTGATTATGCTTATCAGGCTGTGCTTCAGATTAAAACCTTACGCCTTGCGGCTTCTTTTATTTGTTTTTATAAGCGCGCCGAGCCCCATTCCTGCGTATGCTATTGCCGCGCCCGCCGGAAGCATCGGGAAATCCGGCCATCTGAAAGTGTGAAACGCCGCCATATTGGACGCCCCGAACGTGGAGTAAGGCACAAGCATAAACATAATGCCGAGTATAACGGGTATTACCCACCTGAATCTGCCGAAATAACCGTTTTTTCCGATAATAAGCGACACAATAAAGGTTGTAACAGGCATAAGAATCCAGATAAACATCAGGGAGTATCCCATTGCGTCCGACGGCTCTGAAAAGAACCAGAACACAATTTCGGATATTGCCCAGATAAAAAGATAAACGCAGATAAGAATTATTTCAGAGAGCTTTGTTTTGCTCTTGACGGTGTTGGTGCTGTCTTCAAGGTAATCAATATAGCTGTTGCCGCCTTGCATATCACTGTCCTCCTTAAGTAATCTGTCGAGACTGATATTGTAAATATCACTCATTTTTATAACGCTTACAATATCAGGGTAGCTTTTTTCGTTTTCCCAGTTTGAAACCGTCTGTCTGCTTACTCCCAGAAGCTCTGCAGCGTTCTCCTGGGTCAGACCGGCTTCATTCCTGGCTGTTTTTATTTTTGAACCTATGTTCATGTGTATATGCCTCCTTGCCGACCGGCTGAGTTAATGATGAAGCATTTAAGCTTGGATGTCAATCAAATTCATTTTACATCACCGCATTTCTTTTGTCAAAAATCTTTTACATCGGTTTTTTTAAAAAAACCGTAACCTTTTTTCGCTTTTCTGCGTATAACAGGTGAAGGAGCAATGAATAACCCGCTCTTTCGGAAAGGAGGAGCCTATGGATAACGGTGCAAGTAGCTACCGCCGTTTTCTTGAAGGCGACAGTACGGGCCTTAGAGATTTAATAGAAGAATACCGTATGCCTTTGCAGATGTTTATTCTCTCTTTTGTAAAAAGCAATGAAACAGCAGAAGAGGCGGCAATAGAAACCTTTGTGAAACTTGCCTGTAAAAAGCCGAGATTCACGGGCAAGGCTTCTTTCAGAACATGGCTTTTCAGAATCGGCAGGAATACTGCCGTTGATTTAGTCAGAAAAGAGCAAAAAAACAATACAGTAAGTATTGAAGATATAAATGAGCCGGTTTCGGCTCAGCCTTCTCCGGATGATATATATATTACGGAAGAGAGAAACAGGCAGCTTGTGTCTTCAATGAAAAATCTCAAAAGCGAGTATTATACTGTTCTGTGGCTCAGATATTTTGAGGATATGCAGGTAAAAGAAATCGCTTTGATAATCAAAAAGAGCGAGGGCAGCACAAGGGTTCTTCTGAGCAGGGCGCGCGAAGCGCTGAAAAATCAACTCGGAAAGGATGGTTTTGATTATGAGGACAAATGATGAAATATATGAAACCGTAATTGAAAGAAAGAATAAATACGAAGAAAACAAAAAAAGAAGAAACAAATGTCTGCTTTCAACGGGCGCCGTTGCAATAGTGCTTGCCGTGTGCATAACAGCGGGAGTTGCCGCTCAAAGAGGAGAGATCATATCAAAAGAAGCAGAAGGCGGCGCGGATTCAGGGGCAACTTATCCCGGGCTTTCCGGCTATGAAGAGCAAACCGCAGTTTCTTACGCAAATGACGAGGACGAGAGCCCGACAGAAGCAATGACCGGATATACAGGCAAGGAAATGCAGACCGCTCAGGCAGTGTATGGCGGTGCGGAAGTACCCGATGAAGACGGCTCGGAAACAACAACCGCTGAAAAAAGTGACGGCTCGGGAGGTGAGTCGGGCGGATTTTGTATTCCTGCTCCGCCTTTTGTTTCGGGAGCAAAGCCGGGCATTAAGGTGACGGGGGAGAGAATCACCGATGAAGAAGCGAACAAATTCTTTGAAGATAACACCTGGATTGCTTCTGCTCTCTCGTCAAGCGGAGTGCCTGCGGATGAGCTGGCATTCTCGCAGGCGGGATATTGCCACGTTTCCTATGACGGTGTTGAGGGCAAACAGCTTGAGGTAAGAGAAAACTTCAGAGATTATCTCGTCTATAATGGCGGCAAGCTTGTTGCGATTGTGACTCTGACAAAGGAAAACGGCAAGCTCAGCGCAACGCCGGCATTCGGCGGTCCGCACTTTGATGATTACGACTCTTTCCTTAAAGCGCATAAAGGAGAAAAGCTTCTTTATGTCTATGCCGGGTTTATGGAAATTGTCATTACACCGGATAACAGGTGTTTTAACCCGCAGGGCAGCAATGTTTCGGAGTATATGGCGGGCGTGGATAATCCATATGAGTATTTCTACAGTGAAAGCGCAACATACATACCTTGATTTTTTTAACCGGGGCGCCGCTGAGCGCTCCGGTTATTTAATAATTGATTTTCTTTATCCCCTGTGATAATATGAAATAAAGGAAATTTATTATAAAAAGGAGAGAGACAAAATGTTATTCGGTGACGGATCATCTGCCGCGATGGCTGCAGCTCAGGCTGCGAAAGATGCTGTAAGAAGCACTGCTAATTTCAACTGGACTTTTATCGCACTCCTCGCACTTGTTATTGTGGGAATATGGATCCCGCAGTGGAAAAAGAAAAACTACAACGGTATGGCGGCGGCCCTCGCTCTTTACGGCGTGCACTGGATTTATGAAATCGCCAACGCGGTAATTTGCCATTTTACAGGCTATGCTCTATGGCATGTTTCGCCTGAGAGCACCAGTTTCATCCTGCTTGTAGGCGTATCGTGGGAGCTTTCTCTTATGTTTTCGGTGGCCGGCTTTATGAGTGTGGGTCTTCTTCCCGAGGACAGGGATAAGAAGATTCTCGGCATAAATAACAGGGTTGTCTTTGCCATAGGCAACGCGCTGTTTTTCTCCGTGTTTGAGATTTTTCTCGCATCAACTCCCGCTTTTATCTGGGTGTATAAATGGTGGGGTGCCCTGCCCGTATTCATCACCACCTATATTCCTTTCTTCCTTGCGGCTAACCTTATCTATGACAAGCCCCGCAAAACTCAGAAAAGGTTTCTTATATGCCTGTGGGGCACGGTCGCCGTTCTTCTCGCCGTTCTCATACCTCTCGGTATAATATAAGAGCGGAATATGATTAACAGGATTATCGGTTTTTTCCTCGTTCTGATTACTGCATTTTCGGGCCTGTTCAGCGTTTACAGCCCCGGCAGTGAAATCGAATTCAGAGCTGAATACCCCGCAGGGGAGAGAGATATGGCAAAATACCGCGGAATATATACTTATGTTGATAACCTCGGCGGAGTGCCTTCGCTGTTTGTAAACGGCGAGCCTTTCCCCGCCGCGGCGTATATGACATATCTTGAGGAATATAATAACTATGATTTGTTTGCCGGGTGCGGCTATAATCTGTTTTCGGTGCCTGTGCTCTTCTCGGGCAGGTGGATAAGCAGCACAGAGCTTTTCAAGCCCTTTCACGGCGGCATATTTGATGATAAAACCGCGCCGGATTTTTCATCGCTTGATTCGTCAATTGAGCGTATTCTTGCCGCTTGCCCCGATGCTTATATATTCCCCAGAGTAAATATGTCAATGCCATTGTGGTGGATTGAGGAAAACCTGGGCTGTACCGACGGCACGGGTGTCAGGGAGTCGCTCTTTTCATCTGAATACCGCGAAACGGCGGCAGATATGCTCCGCCGGGTGATTCGCCACATAAACGGCAGCGCTTATGCTTCTCATATAGCGGGCTATCAGCTTGCAGGCGGCAATACCGAGGAATGGTTTCATTTTGATATGAACGCCGGCTGCTGTGAAAACGCAGAGGATGAATTCAACGCCTATCTCAAAAAGCATTACCCGGACTGCGGATTTTCAGGTTTGCCGGATTTGCCGCTCCTTAAAGGAAAAGGTACTTATCACAAAGATGAGCACCTTGCACGCTACCTTGAGTTCGCAAGCAACGCCGTAGCGGACGATATTTGCTATTTCAGCTCCGTAGCCAAGGAAGAAACGGGGCGTAATCTCGTTGTGGGCACATTTTACGGCTATTCGCTTGAAGTAACCGTGCCTCTTCACGGCACACATTCTCTCAGAACCTTGCTTGACTGCGATGATATTGATTTCATCTGCTCTCCGAATTCGTATATCGGCACAAGGAATATGGATTACGACTGGACAGAGATGTACCCGGCGGATTCCGTGCGCCTTCACGGCAAGCTTTGCATGCAGGAGTGCGATATCCGCACTCATCTTACAAAGCTTCTTTCTGAAGCGGCTCCGGAGTATGATGAGGGCGGCAATTTAAACGCAGAGGTCTGGCATCCTCTGGAAAACAAGGAGCAGTCTGTTTCCATGATTCGCAAATCATTCAGCCGTCAGCTCATCAGAGGCAACGGATTCTGGTGGTTTGATATGTGGGGCGGCTGGTACAATGACCCCGGTATAATCAGCGATATGGGCAGTATGAGGGATATCCTTTCCGCCTCTCTTTCTCGTGAAGACCGGGCAAGCAAAGCGGAAACTGCCGTGTTTGCTGATGAGAGTATGTATAAATATGTTACCGATTGCTCCCTTAGAAACGCCGCTCACTATATGCGCGCTCAGCTCGGATTTATGGGTACGCCTTATGATATATATGATGTGAGTGATTTTGAGGCGGTTTACGGCAGGTATAAAGCAATTATTTTTCTCTCTGAGCTTAAAACTCAGAGTATGAAGCGCGCCCTTGAAATATGCAAAGAGAAAAAGATAAAGTATATTTCCGTATCGGGCTCCAAAAAGGAATACTCCGCGAAAGAGCTCCGGGCTTATTGTGAAAGCAGGGGAGTTCATATTTACTGCGATTCGGATGATGTGTTTTATATCGGCGGCGGATATTTCGCTCTCCATTCCGGCGAGGGAGGAGTCAGGGCAGTCCGCTTTGAGCGGGATGTATCTTTCAGAGAGCTCCTCTCCGACGACCCTCTGACCGGCAGGGGAAAAACCGCTGAAATAACCCTGAAGCCAAACGAAACAAAACTGTTTGAAATAATTCAATAAAAAACGGCTGACCGCTTTTAAGGCGGTCAGCCTTTATCGTTATAAGCTCAGCAGAAGCAGAAAAAGTTTTTGATTGCGCTGTAGGTGTTTGCAAAGAAGGTCTTTACCGCGTCACCGATTATGGGAAAGAGCGTTTTGATTATTCTTGTCATACGCCCGTATCCTTCATCGGGATTTCCTTCAAGCGTGCCGTTCGGTCCGGCTTTTTCTCCCGTGTAATCCGATCTGAATCCGCACAGCCACTTTACCACGCCGTCAGGGTTTTTCAGCTCTATCTCTTTGCCGTTTGCGTCGGTTGTAACAGCCTTGGGATATTTGCCTTCATCATAGGTGAAAAGGTCGTTCGCAAGCGCAAACCAGACATAATGATTGCTCTGGCAGTTTTTGCCGTCAGGGTATTTTACTCTGCCGAAAAGGGTAAGGCGGCATTTCTCAGGCACATTTGTTTTTTCGCAGAGCTGCTCCCAGATTTTCTCCGAGAACGTGTAGTAACCGGCGATTATGTCAAAACGGCTCACTATGAGCCATACGGGCATATCCGCAAGCGCTTCAATCTGCTCGTCAGACGGTTCATAGGCGGGGCAGAGGGGGAAAGCCGCCGCGAAATAATCCGGGTAGCTTGAAGCCATTTTAAGGGTCATTTTGCCACCCATTGAGAAACCGCCGACATATATTCTTCTCAAATCTATCTTACCGGGGTTTTTTGCAATGAAGTCATCTATTGTTGCCTTTACACATTCAACATATTTGTCGTCCCAGTGTTCGCCGTTTTCTTCGTGGCTTCTCGGCACAAGCAGATAGGCTCCGCCGCCGGTAAATCTTTTCTGTATCTCATCGCTTGCCCACAGCGGGAAATTGTTTTCCTCTATCTGTGCGCGAGGCTCTGAGCCCTGACCCGCTCCGTGAAAGTAAATCACGAGGGGCAGTTTGCCGCCCTTTGCGTTTTCGGGCTTATAATAAACATAGTCTATTTTCATCCCGTTTGTTTCGGGGCCTTCAGCGTCTTTGAATTTTTCTTTGAGCGCGGGCAGGTTATCGGGGTCGGCCGCGTAGGATGTGAGGCATAGACCCGTGAGCATTGCCGCGCACAGCAGCAGGCATATTATCTTTTTCATTTTTATTCCCCTCCGGCTTGTTTATATGCTGTTAATCATATTCATCCAATCGGCAAAGAACGGCCTTATATTATTCGGATGAAACAGGTCGCCGCAAAATGCCATGTGGTCGCCTCTGTAGGTTTCAGACACATTCCAGACTCCGGGTGTGATGCTGTTCCTGTCAAGCGGTTTTGAGGGAGCGTTGAAGGGCGCTCCGGCAGATATGGTGTTCACCATTCCGTCGGTTTCAAGCCAGCTTTCGTCGCAGACGAAGCCTCCCGGTGTGGTGCCTGTGAGGTTCATCATCCTGTCACCCGTGGATTTCACCGGAAACTCAACATCGATGCTGTCATCCCAGGTCCAGGTGCCGTCTTCCTTCTGCACGGTAGCCGAACAGGGCACTGCAAAATAATAAGTGTTGCTGTCGGTGGGAATTCTTTCATTGAGGGCCAGGGCGCAGTCGATATGCATATCATAGGCGGCTGTGTCGTGGTTTTCGAGTTTTTCCGGGTCACCGAAGCCGTAAGCCGTGGTGCCGTTGGTGGGTGCGGCAAGAGTGGTTATGCTGTAAATCCAGTCTGCCTTGCCTCCGGTGAAAAGAGGGGAGATGTCATCGGGGGCGGTCACGGCCATTTCCTGTGCGTCTCCCTTAGCCATAAGGCCTGCGAGCAGGCGTACCGTTGCGCCTCCGAAGGAATGGCCGAGCAGATTGATTTTATCCTTGCTGCTCCATGATTTTATAAGCGGACGGCACGAAAAATCCTTGCCGAATCTGTCGTGACCGTATTTTTCGCTGTGAGCCTTGCCGTAGTCAACTCTAGTGCCTGTAAGCTGAGCGTAAAGCTCGCACGCTCTGTCCCAGGCGCTTCCGTCCGGGTCGACAGAAGCCGAGTGGCACTTGAAGCCGAGAGTGTTGAGGTTGATAATCATATTTCCGCCTAACATACCCCAGTAAGGCATCACGACGTTCTGTATGTCGTAGCTGCCCCATCCGCTCAGTCCATGGCAGTAAACGTAATCATAATCCGTTTTCCAGCCGGATTTGTCAACATTAATGTGAGAAACATTGAGCATAGGAAAGAGAAACATGATAATGCTCATAATTGCAGAAAAAACCTGTGTCATAAACATCTTCCTTTCGTCATTTCGGTTTTATTTTTCTTCCCGGTTCGATTCTATCATAAAAGAACCTTCTGTTCAAGAAAAAATCCGCCGCCATAAGGCAACGGACTTGGTCGGTTTATTCTTCTGTTTTCGGCATCTCTGTCATTCTCAGTTTTGCACAGCCGTACGGTATAAGGGTTACCTCTTCTTTAGCGCTGAGAGGTTTCGACGATAACGGCGTTTTTCTGCAGACCGATTTATAAGGAAATTTGAGACCCCAGTTGATTCTGTGCATATCCGTTTTTACTGTTACCGGCGGCTCCGAAGCCGAGAACGGTATGTCGCCCGGCGAGTTTCTTGTGATTTCAAAGCAATCATCCGCAAAGCCGTAGTTCCACGGAGTTTCGGGAGAAAACTGCCAGTCGCAGTAGGGATATTTGCGATCAACGCCTCTTCTTGTGTATTCGCGCATTATCTTTTTGTATTTTATCGGCACAGAAAACAGCAGCGACCCCGCCTGAAGAGCGTAAAGCCCGTTCGGTCTCTCTTTAAGGACGGGGAAGGCATCAAATTCAAGCGTTATCTCGGTGTGACCCGGCTTTATCTCAAAGCTTTTGTTACCGGGAAGCGTGCTTTCGCCGTTAACCACCGTGTTTTCGGCAAACGGCGGTATGCGTAAGGTAAAAACAAAGTCTTTATCGGAATCTATTGAGTATTTTGCTTTGTTTACAAAGGGGTAGTCGGTTACTAGATTGATTCTGATTCCGTTATCATTCAGTGTGCAGGGGAGCATAAGCGCGCTTATGATTTCACTGCCTGAGTGCATGAATGAGGAGAGCGCGAGCTTCGGCCATCCCTGGTTAAAATTCGCGGTGCAGCATCCGAAATTCGGCTCAAGCCCGAAGGTGTGTGCGTAAGGGCCGTTTGTGCTGAACGGCGCGGGAATAATGGTTTTGAGGCAGGCAATCTGGTTTACCATCTGAACATACTGATGAGCCCACATATCTTCGGTCAGGGTAGCCGGAAGGGCGTTGAACGCGATTACCTCAAGGCGCTGTGCCCATTTGCTGTCACCTGTGCGGGCAAAAAGCTCCTCATAAGAGTACATCTGCTCAACCACCGAGCACAGCTCCGTGCCTCTTGTCGGGTCGATGCCGGAGAGCACTTCGTCGCCCGTAAATCCCTCAAAGACCGTTCCGTTATATTTATCAAGTATCTCCCGCAGACGCTCGGCTGAGTCGGTGTATTCTTCATCCAGAAGCTCGCAGGATACGGCCTCGCTCTTGAGCATCATAGTAAGGTTTACTATATGGGTTTTTCTAAGCCATAAATGCCGCGGCTTTTTCCAGGAATCAACCGCCTTGCTGTAGTCATAACCCTGCTCTCTCAGTATTTTTGCGAGATCTTTTATCCAGCTCTCGCCGCATCTGCCCCAAAGAAAGTTCAGGGCAATAAATGTTTCGTACCATCTGTATTTAGCCCAGCCGAAAAGTCTTATCCGTCCGCTCTCAAGCAGTTCATAATAGTTTCTGAGCACATCATATATAACCTGAGGTATTCTCTCATCGCCGGAGCAGTCGTAATATACTTTAAGCACCTTTGATATAAGCTGGACAGCCCAGGTGTCATATAAAGCGCGTCTGTTTTCGGCGCAGGGGCATATCCAGCCGTCATCATCCTGCGCGGAGATAATGGCGTCAATATATTTTTTTGCCGCGGCAATGAGCTCGTCATCCCGCAGAAGATACGCAAGAGGAATAAAGCCGTCAAGCCAGTAAGGCACCCGTTCCCAGCCCTCACGGCTGCCGCCTATCCATTTGCTGTCGCGTATATCCGGCCATACTTTATGAAGGTTTCCGCTGAGGCCCTGAGCCTGTATGAGAAGCTGACGGCGAAGCCAGCCCTGAGGCTCAAGCTGCGGTGCGGTATAAAAATCCCATCTGTTCATATATTTCTGTCTTTCGGTGTTATTATTTTGCGGTGATGCTTTCAGACGCGGCCTGCTGTTTACCGACGCAAACAGAGAGCACATAATTGTTTTTTACAGGCGTGCTGCAGCAGATATATCCGCTGTCTGAGCATTTTACCGTGTCTTCTATTATGTCAAATGAAACGGTTTTAAGGCCTGAAGCGATTCCCGTGCCTTTCGCCTTGAAATACGCCTCTTTCAAAGTCCAGACAAGAGTTGCTCTGCCGGCATCGGAGCCGATGAATTCTTTTTCGCTCACACAGGCGAATTTTCCGAGAATTCTCAAGGGCTTTTCGCTTATCTCTTCTATATCGGCCCCTACGGGTGAGTCGCTTACCGCGCATACCGCAAGAGTGCCGCTGTGGCTAATGCTGAAGAAAATGTCCGCGTTTGCGGCATAAGGCTTTCCGAGACTGTCGCAACCGAAAATAATATCATCCGGTGAAAGTCCCGTTTCTTCACTTATCATTTTTCTCGCGGCGTAATCGGCGAGTATGCAGAGCTTTCTGTTACTCTCAGACTTATATCTGTCGGCCTTTTCTTTTCTGGATTCGTCCATAACCGAATAAAAAAGGTCAAACTGTTCATCTGTGTAGTCAGCGATGTCAAATACTTCCGTTCTCATTTTGTTACGGTAATGGTTGTCTGAAGATAATTATATGCTCCGTCAACTTTCATAAAAAATATGTAATTACCGGGTTTCGCATCCTGAGGCACGGTGTATGTGAAATCACCCTGACCGTTTTGGTCTGATATGGCTCTGCCCTCGCATTCAAATTCAACCGGGTCTCCGTTATCGTCATATATGCTGACTATGTACTGTAAATACGGTGAGCCTTTGAAAACGATGTCGCCCCTTTGACCCGGCCTGAGCTGAGTGGATGAGCTTAAGAGCTCCACTCCCTGTGCTTTCACAAACGGATTATCCGGGGAGGCGGTGGTGTTTTCACCGTTTTCATCCGTTTCTCTGTTTTCAAAATATTCTTCAATTACAGGGTCATCATATTCTCTTTTTGATGTTTCGTTTTCGCCTTTGCCTTCGCCTGTGCAGGCGGAAAAAGCACCGGCGGCCATAATAAGGCAGAGAATAACACAGATAAATTTTTTCATTGTTATCACCACGATTTCAAAGATATTTCTCCCGATGAGAGTGTTATTTCATTTCCGCTGCCTGTCTTTACAATCAGGGAGCAGCTGTCTGTGATGCCGACTGCAGTACCGTTATATAAAACGCCGTTTTGAACAAATTCGATTTCTTTACCGGTTATGAACAGACGCTGTCTGTATTCGCTCAGAACAGACTGCCGGTCAAAACCGGCGTTTACGTTGAGAAGTGAGTGAGCAATCTTTTCCGCGAGTGACTGAGCGTCTGTTTCAACGCCCAGAGACCCCGCCTGAGAAAGCTCAGGCGGAAAAGCCGTGGTTGAAAGGTTTACTCCTATTCCGACGCAGGTAAGTTCCCTCTCCGCGCACGTAAATCTTTCGGTAAGTATGCCGCAGATTTTTTTCCCGTTTAAGAATATGTCATTAACCCACTTTATGTCAAGCTTTTTGCCGCTGATCTCCTCAAGAGCTTTGCACACACAGACTGCCGCTGCCGGAGTTATGAGATCAAAGCCTTCTGCCGCTCTGAAAAGCAGAGACATATACAGACCGCTTCCGCCCGGGGAATAGAAGCTTTTGCCTTGCCTGCCGCGCCCTTCGGTCTGTGTACGCGAGGTGATAAGGGCCGGTAAGGAAAGAGAAGCGGCGTTTTTTCTTGCGTATGTGCTGGTGGAATCAACAGCTTCAAGATGTATCACATTCATTTCCATCGTTTACCTCCTTTTTTATTATACAGCCGGCCGTAATAAAGTCAATATTTTGCTGTTATCGGAGTGATGAATTATTGACTTGTTCATATTTATATTATAAAATAAACTGGAGTTATTGTCCGAAAGGAGTATTATCATGAAAAAAATCATTTCACTCGCTCTCGCGCTGCTTGCTGTGCTCTCACTTTGCGCCTGCGGAGCTTCTCAGGTAAGCAAAGAGGAGACAACCGAAGCAGGTATTGAGCGCACTGTTGTTCGTTTTACTCTTATGAGCGGAGAGACATTTGATATTGAGCTTTACCCTGAATACGCTCCCCAAACCGTAGCTAATTTTCTCAACCTTGTTAACTCCGGAGAGTATGACGGCGTTATTTTCCACAGAGTTGTAGACGGCTTTGTCGCGCAGACAGGCGCAATGACTGAGGACGGAAGGCTTAAATCCTCGCAGAGAATAACGGGTGAAATGGCCTCAAACGGCTACACTGCCAACACGCTCAGGCACGAAAGAGGCGTTGTTTCAATGGCCAGAATCGGCAATGATTATAATTCCGCCTCCAACCAGTTCTTTATCTGCTACGGCACCGCGAGCAATCTTGACGGCGAGTATGCCGCATTCGGCAAGGTTATTGACGGAATGCAGGTAATCGATGATTTTCAGAAGGTTGACAGAGTGCTCGGATCCGATGGTTTGATTTCCGCTCCCGTAAAGCCTATTGTGATTGAAAAAGCGGAGGTGCTTCGTGATGCATGATGTTATACTTAAAGGATTCAAAGTCAGCCGTCTTGAATTTGTAAATCTGCACGAAAACGGCACAAAGGTGCAGATGGGCAATAAAGTATCATATAACGTAAAATACAACGGCAACAAAGTCTGCATAGGCGAGCTTACGGTTGAAACAGCTGACAAGGAAGCTCCCGAAAAATTCGGAGTGAAAATAGTTTTAAGCGGCATATTTGAGTATAACTCCGAAAAAGAAAAAGAGCTTATCCACGTTGCCACTTTCAAAGAGCTTTACCCGATTTGCAAGAGCATTGTTATATCCACATCCGCAAATGCGGGAATTCCGCCGATAATTCTTCCTCCCTTCGATATAGAAGGGCAGAATATATACAGATTTGAAAAGCCTCAGCAGTAAAAACAGAAAGGGAAAATAATATGGATCCTCTTGATATTGTAATGAAGGGTATAATCGGCATAGATCACCGCTACGCAAAGAAAGTCAGCAAAAAGCAGAGCCTTCCCGATATTCCTACGGCCCCTGTGTGCACAATCAGCGGAAATCTTTACCGCGCAGGTTACGCCAGCGAAGAGATAATGCCTGACACCGAAAGCGGCAGAACATTCTGGATTGCGGGGCACGGCTCAGGCCACAAGATGGAGGGCATTCTTTCTCCCGTCTATGTCAGCGCCGTATGGCTTGACTGCGGCGGCGATGAAGGTATTATCTGGATAAGCGCAGATATAATCGGGCTCACCCGTATTGAAGTTGAGCAGATGCGTTCACGCATTCTTGCCTCATCTGTAATAAAGGGCTGCAAATATATTATTGTCAGCGTTACCCACAGCCATTCCGGAATTGACACGCTCGGTTACTGGGGCAGACCCATAGCAAGCGTTCCGCTCAACGGAAAAGACGCCGAATATATGGAAACGCTTATGACAAATGCCGTGAAGGTTTCCGAGAAGGCCTATCTCTCAAGGAAAAGCGGTAAGCTTTATGACGGCAGGATTGAGATTAAGGACGGGCTTTTCACAAAGCGCGGCTTCATTGACAGGCACGAGTTCCTTACCCGTCTGCGCTTTGCTCCCGATGACGGTTCAAATGAAATCTGGATTATGAATTTCGGCGGGCATCCAAATTCCCTCGGCGGCGACAACAGAATGCTCAGCGGCGAATATCCATATTTTATGAGAGAAAAAATCAAGAGCGAAAACGGAGCCGACGTGCTGTTCACAATCGGCGCGATA
>JAEELT010000132.1 GCA_016282855.1 Clostridiaceae bacterium
CATTCAGGAAGCTTGTTCCCGAAACATCAAGACCGTATGCAAATCTTTACACTGCCGATTAGGAGAACTATGTTTAATTCAATTCATGAAGAATGCGGAGTATTCGGAATATTTGACAGCAGGATATCGGACCTCGCGAGTGTTGTATATGTCGGGCTTCACGCCCTTCAGCACAGGGGTCAGGAATCCTGCGGAATAGCCGTGAATAACGATGGCGTGTTTTCCCACTATAAAGGCGACGGACTTGTTTCCGAAGTCTTCAGCGCCGGGAAGCTTGACGGCATCGGCCCCGGCAATATTGCGCTCGGCCACGTGCGTTATTCCACAACGGGCGGCAAGGATATCAACAATATTCAGCCGCTTGTCATACGCCATATCAAGGGAAACCTTGCTCTTGCTCACAACGGCAATCTTACCAATTCCGATGAAATCCGCAGAAAAACCGAGCTGTCGGGCGGCATTTTTCACGGCACTTCCGATACGGAGACAATAGCTTATTCCCTCGTCGGCGATAGACTCAATTCCGCCAATACCAGTGAGGCCGTTGAAAAAACCATGAGTAAAATCAAGGGGGCATATTCCTGCGTAATAATGACCGCTACTTCAATGATTGCCTTCCGCGACCCAAACGGCTTCAGACCGCTCTGTATCGGCAGAATGCCGGGCGGAGCTTACTGCGTTGCCAGCGAATCCTGCGCGCTTGACGCGGTCGGCGCGGAGCTTATCCGCGATGTAAAGCCGGGTGAAATCATTGAATTCACAAAGGCGGGTATGCAGTCGTTTGAAACTCATATCTCCCCGAAAACCAAAAGCACAATGTGCGTTTTTGAATTCATCTATTTCGCCAGGCCTGATTCCGTGCTTGACGGCGTTTCCGTTCATCACGCGAGGATGAAAGCGGGAGAATTGCTCGCAAAAGAGCATCCCGTTGAAGCCGATGTTGTAATAGGTGTTCCCGATTCGGGTCTTGACGCCGCGCTCGGTTATGCGACTCAGAGCGGAATTCCTTACGGCATCGGGTTTATCAAAAACAAATACACGGGCAGAAGCTTTATTCAGCCCTCGCAGATGAGCCGCGAAGATACCGTACGCCTGAAACTCAATGTGATTAAAGAAACCGTCAGAGATAAGCGCGTAATAATGATAGATGATTCCATAGTGCGGGGCACAACCTGCGCGAGGATAGTCAGCCTGCTGCGCGAGGCGGGAGCAAAAGAAGTGCACGTGCGCGTATCCGCTCCGCCCTTTAGGCATCCCTGCTATTTCGGCACGGATATCGACAGCCGCGATAATCTTATCGCCTGCAAGTATGAAAAAACGGAAGATATAGCCGAGGCAATCGGAGCCGATTCGCTCGGTTACCTCTCGGTGGAGTCAACTCATAAAATCGCGCAGGAGGCAGATGTCTGTTTCTGCGACGGTTGCTTTACGGGCAGATATCCCGTTCCCGTCCCCGAAAACAGCGCGAAGAACAAGTACGACACAAAAATAGGGGACTATTGAGCCGGCCGTGGATTATAAATAAAGGACTGCAGACGGGCGGGTGTCCGTAAAACAGTATAGGTTTTCACGGAAAACCAAAACCGCAGAACATCGTCAGATTTGCTTGCCATACATTAAGTATGCTCTCACAAATCTTCCTTGCTCTGCGGTTTATTTTTCTCTTGAAAACTGCTTCGCACCTCAAAGAGATGAAATTTGCGCGTCAGGCGAGGCGGTATGTGCGGATAATTGTTTTTGAGGCAAACGGCACATCAACATAATGAAAAAATACATCGGAGCCGCTTCTGCTGATTGAGAGGCCCTCCGCCTCCGAGGTGCCGTTGCCCATATATCTCACAAACGCCTCCTGCGTTTCTCCGGTGCTCAGATTCACGCGGTAGGTCGTTTTCTCCTCTTTGCCGTCATTGCTCGAGAGATAGAGCGAGCCGCCGAGTATATCGCCGCCCGTGATTTTGGTAATCACTCTGTCAATGCTTATGCTGCCCTTATATGAGAAATCGTTCAGATTCAGCATCCTTATTTCATCCACGTCTCTTGCCTGCGTGTAATAGACCGTATCATCCTTAATGCAGAGCCAGGGGAAGTGGCCGTTGCCCTGACCTTCGGGCGGGAGAATGTGATATTCGAGAAATTCAAGGCTTTCGGCGTCAAAAATCATTATTGCCGGGTTTTTAAAAAGGAATGCTTCGCACGCGCAGTAAATCTTGCCTTTGTAATAAGCGCAGTCGCCGAGGTGGGAATAACCCTGCGAGATAACATCGGCAGGCAGGCACATATCGTTGCAGGCGATTATTTCACCGCTGCCCGCGTCAATTTTAACTATGGCGTTGTAGTTGAGAAATTTAATGCATCCCGTGCCGTAAAAAACGGAGCCGTCGGTTGTGATTCCCTGGCAGAAAGCCGCCCCGTCGGAGTAAAGATACTCAAATTCGCTGCAGGGTATAAGCCTGTCTCCCTCAACCGAAGGCGGTGAAGAAACCAGCGTATTCAGCATAAACAGAGCGGCAAAAACCGGCAGGACCGATTTTCTCAGCATTGTGAAAAACACAGACATAATCATTCTCCGTTCATTATTTGTATCTGTAAGCTCTTACATAATCAACCGTGAAATCGGTTGTGAGCGAATCGGGCTCAAGCGCTTCGCCTGCCCATGAGGTGCCCGGCACGGCGTTTTCACCGCCGATTTCAACGGAGAGTATCAGATATTCGGGCACCTGTGAAGCGCCGCCGAAATCCGACCTGCCCGTTTCTATGCCGTTTATGTAAAAAATATATTCGTCATCATTCCACTCAAGGCCGTAAGTGTTGTATTCCTCATACGGGTTGTTGAAGAGAATATACGGCCGGCAAACATTGGCGCTTTTGAGCCCCTCGCCGTAGCCGTCAATATGTATGTTTGACGAGACCCGTCTGCCGGACTTCTGCCCGTAATAGGGTGACTCAAATATATCAATCTCCGCTCCGTCCTTACCGCTGCCGTCAACGTTTGCCATAGAGTCAGAAAGCAACCAGAAGGCGGACCACAGACCGGTGCCCTTGGGCAGAATGCAGCGGACTTCAAAATATCCCTGCTTTTGCTCAAACAGACCGTGCGTATCTATGCCGCAGGTGTACCAGCCCGGCTTGCCGTTGCCGTTATAGCCTTGCGGATAATATACGGTTTTTATGTGAAGCTCGCCGTTTGAGACCTGAGCCATATCCGTGTGCCAGTAGCTTCCTCTGCGCACTGTCGCTTCGTCCGGGCCGCAGTAATGCCCCTCCCATTTTGTAAGGTCGAGAGAATCACCGTCAAACTCATCCGACCAGACGAGCTCAAGATTTTGCCCGTTCGGAACACGGGGAAAGCCTCCGGGAGTAAGTGACATAAAGAGACTCATGATAAGAGCCGCAGCCGCTTTTAAAAAAGCTGTAAAATCCATCATCATTTTTCCCTCCTGGTTTATTCTTCAACCGGCAGAGCGCAGGGGAGGGTTATACCCCCGCCGTTTTCATCGGGGAACGGATTGAGGCAGTCGCCGCGCACGCTGTCCCTCTCCTCCTTCACGCGGAAATCGGGTATGCGGAAATTCTCGCCGTGATTAAGGCAGCTCCTCCAGCCGAGGATTGCCGTGGCGGACATCGCCGCTGCCGCGTAAACATCAAAGAACGGCTTGATGCCGCCGTCGAAGCAGTCTTTTATTTCTTTCACAATCCGGTAATCGCCGCCGCCGTGACCCGCCTGCTTTGCCTTTTCGCCTTCCTCGCCGAATTCGGAAAAGTCCGCGGTGAGCAGTGTGTCCTTGCTTTCGCCCTCGGGGCAGGTGTGGCCGAAAAAGTATCTGCGCACTTTGCCGCTTTCTATGTAGCCGCCCCATTCCACGCTTGCTCTGTCACCCGCCACGCGATACCTGCTGTAGTCGCTCGCCATTGCGGTGCAGCCGGTGAAGCGGGCAATCATGCCGTTGTCCATTTCACAAAACAGAATTCCGGCGCCGTCATAGTTGTGGCGCAGCTCCTTTATCTGATAGAGCAGGTCCGAGTGAGCCGCTCTTGCACTCACATATTTCGGCATGGATTTTGTCATATACATTATCGGGCCGAGTGAGTGAGTGAGGTAATATGTTCTGGGCAGCCAGGCGCGCCAGTGATATTTCCCCGGTGTGAGCGACATAAGCTCATCAACGGAGCCCGAGTGGTTGTATTCGCCCTCGGCGTACAGCAGCGAGCCGAGAGTACCCTGAGAGATGATTTTTTCCATTTTCAGGTTTTCCGCCGAAAAAGGATAATTTTCAGCGAGAATATATTTCCGGCCTGTTTTTTCTACGCAATCAACAAGCTCGGCGCATTCTTTCAGCGTGACCGCGGCGGTGCATTCGCTCACCACATTCAGCCCCGACTCCATTGCTTTTATCGCGTAAGGAGCGTGACGGTTAAAATAGTTTGCGAGAAACACGGCGTTCATTCCGCGCTTTATCCCCTCACTGAGAAATTCATCAAAATCTCCGCACAGATACGCCCCCGGAAATTTTTCTCTGCATTCGCTGAGCTTTTCGGTGTTCTTGTCGCAGATTGCTGTTATTTCAAAATCATCATCGCGGCTGAAAAGGTCAATATAGCTGTTGCCTCTCCACGCTCCGAAAACTCCGATTTTTATCATTTTAATCACCCCGTTCAATTATAATGCCGCCAAATAAAATTATCAACAAAAGCGTATGAAAAATTATCTTTATTTTTTAACGGTCATAGTTTATAATATATCGGTAAGAAATCAAAGCGGCTTATGCCGCAAAAGACCGGTGATAAAATGAAAGAATACGTAATGGGCAACGGCGCCATAGCTCTCGGAGCGCTCGCCGCAGGGGTAAACCTTGCCGCGGGCTATCCCGGCACGCCGTCGTCCGAAATAATCGAAACAATTTCAAAATACCCTCACGCGGGTGTTCACCTTGAATGGTCGGTGAATGAAAAGGCCGCTATGGAGGTTGCCGCCGCCGCGGCTTACAGCGGAGCGAGAGCCCTTGTCACAATGAAGCAGATGGGTCTCAATGTGGCGGCCGACCCGCTTATGTCCGTGGCTTATGTCGGTGTAAAAGGCGGTATGGTGGTTGTCTGCGCCGATGACCCCGGTCCCATTTCCTCACAGACGGAGCAGGACACAAGGCGGTTTGCGGATTTTGCACGCATACCCGTTTTTGACCCGTCAACCCCCGAAGAGGCTTTTGAAATGATAGGGGATGCCTTTGAGTATTCCGAGAAATACTCAACACCCGTCATATTCAGGCCCACCACAAGAGTGTGCCACGCTTATGCAGGGGTTGAGGCGCCGGATGAATCCGCGCCGAAAAAATATGAGGGCTTTGTGCGCGACCCCTCAAAGTGGGTTATATTCCCGAGGCTTTCAAATTATAATCACGGTATGATTGAAAAGCGCAATGCTGAAATTGCGGCTGATTTTTCATCATACAGATTCAACACCGTTCAGGGCAGCGGCCCGCTCGCCGTAATCACCTCGGGTGTGAGCTATGCTTATGCCGGGGAATACAGCGAAAAGCACGGCGGCATAAAAATCATCCGTGTCGCTACCGCCTTCCCCTTCCCCGAGGATTTCATTTTAGGCGCTCTCGAAGGCGTAAGCAGTGTAATCTGCCTTGAGGAGCTCAGCCCCTACATTGAGGAGCAGGTTCTTAAAACAGTCGGCAGACATCATCTTGATATTGAGGTAAAGGGCAAGCTTGACGGCACAGAGCCTCACAACGGTGAAAACAGCGCCGAGCTTACCGGCGCCGTTCTTGACAGATTTTTCGGCTTTGAGCCCGAAGGAAATCTTATAGATGTTTCGGACTCTCCCGCCCTGCCGGCAAGGCCTCCCGTGCTTTGCGCCGGTTGCCCTCACAGAGCGTCATTTTACGCTGTGAAGCAGGCGATGAAAGGCAGGAAGTGCGTTTTCTGCGGTGACATCGGCTGCTACACACTCGGCAACGCAATGCCGCTCGATATGGTTGACACCTGCCTGTGTATGGGTGCCGGCATCACCATGGCGCAGGGCTTCAGCCACACGGATAAAGACACCGTTTGCTTCGGCTTCACGGGCGACTCCACCTTCTTTGCCTCCGGTATGACCGGAGTTGTGAACGCGGTTTACAATGAAGCGGATATCATACTGTGCGTGCTTGACAACTCCACCACCGCTATGACCGGCCATCAGCCGCACCCCGGCACGGGCAGAAATATGATGGGCGACATTGTTGAAAAGGTCAGCATAGAAAAAGTGCTTGAAGGTATGGGGGTCAAAAAAATAATCACCGTTAATCCCCTTGACCTTGAAAAAGCGGTGAACGCTGTCAGGGAATGCGCTGAAACCCCCGGCGTTAAAGCGATTGTTTTCAGGTCGCCCTGCATAGCCATTGTAAAGTCGGGGGCAAAATGCTCAGTGGGCTCAAAGTGCATAAACTGCAGGAAATGTATAAGAGAAATCGGCTGCCCCGCTCTCATTACCGAAAACGGCAGCGTAAAGATTGACTCCAACCTCTGCACGGGCTGCGGCCTGTGCGCTCAGATCTGCCCTGTGGGCGCAATCGGAGGTGAAGGCGATGAATAAAGATATTATGATTTGCGGCGTAGGCGGTCAGGGTACCGTGCTCGCCTCCAAGATTATCGCCGCGGCGGCCACTCAGGAGGGCCAGACCGTTCACTCGGCGGAAACCATAGGAATGGCGCAAAGGGGCGGCTCGGTAACGAGCCACGTGCGCATCGGCGATAAAGCTCATTCTCCGCTCATCCCTCCGGGCAGCGCGGATATCATACTCGCGTTTGAGCCCTCGGAGGCGGTCAGAAACCTCAGGTATCTCAAGGCCGGCGGCCTCGCTGTGGTAAACACCGCGCCCGTTAAGCCGGTAACGGAATCCCTGAAGGAAACAGGATATGACGGAAAGGAAATGACGGCTTATCTCAGGCGGAAATGCAGGTGCATTTTCATTGATTCAGATGAGGTCTGCGCTCCTTTCGGCTCGGCAAAATTCTTTAATATAATCATTCTCGGGGTTGCCTGCGCCACAGGTGAAACAGGCATAGGCAAAGATGTTATACTCAATCAGATAGACCTGCGTGTGCCCGAAAAATTCCGCGAAACCAACCGCCTCGCCTTCCTCGCGGGGTACGAAATCGGCGAAAAGGAGAAAAAACAATATGAAGATTAATCAGCGCCAGCTTGAGCTTGTTGACAGGCAGATAAAGAGAATACTTGAAAGCGGCAACTATTACAGCGAAAAGTACAGGGTCCTCGGAATTGACGGCGTAAAGACCGCCGAAGACTTTGAAAAGATACCGTTTACCGACAAGGCTGACCTGAGAAACGCCTACCCGCTCGGCATTCAGGCAGTCCCCGATGAAAAGGTGGTCCGCATTCACTCATCCTCGGGCACAACCGGCAAGCCCGTTATCATTCCATACACCGCAAAGGATGTTGACGACTGGGCAACGATGTTTGCCAGGTGCTATGAAATCGCGGGCATAAATCAGAGTGACCGCATCCATATTACTCCGGGTTACGGACTCTGGACCGCGGGCATAGGCTTCCAGGCGGGCTGCGAAAAGCTCGGGGCAATGGCAATCCCCATGGGTCCCGGCAACACGGAAAAGCAGATTCAGATGATGATTGACCTCAAGTCCACGGTTCTCTGCGCCACCTCATCTTATGCTCTCCTGCTTGCCGAAGAAATCAACAAACGCGGCATAAAGGATAAAATCTGCCTCAAAAAGGGCGTTATCGGCTCAGAGCGCTGGAGTGATGCCAAGAGAAACTATATCGCAAAGGAGCTCGGAATAGAGCTTTATGATATTTACGGGCTCACCGAGATTTACGGCCCCGGCATCGGCATAAACTGCCCCGGCGAAACGGCAATGCATATTTTTGATGATTTCCTTTACACCGAGATTATTGACCCGGTTACGGGCGAAGTGCTTCCGGACGGCGAGGAGGGCGAAATCGTAATAACCACCCTCGTCAAGGAGGGCGCGCCTCTCATCCGCTTCCGCACGCACGACCTTTCGAGGATTATACCCGGCGAGTGCAAATGCGGCAGGAGCTACCCGCGCCTTGATACAATCAGGGGCAGGAGCGACGATATGTTCAAGGTGCACGGTGTGAATATGTTCCCCAGCCAGGTTGAGGAGCTTCTCGGCATGGTTGACGGCGTAAAGAGCGAGTATAAAATCGACATAGCGCACGACGAGCTTAAGAACAGAGATATAATAATGCTTACGGTTGAGGCTGAGGGCAGAGTTGATTTTGACAGGACAGCCGAGGACATAAAAAACCTCTTTAAATCAAGGCTGAATGTTACTCCGAAGGTTGCAATAGTGGCTCTCGGCACGCTGCCGCGCTCCGAGAAAAAGACACAGCGCGTGTTTGACCACAGAGACTGAAAAGGGGAGAAAAGATATGGGTGTCACGTCCGGAAAGCTCCTGTATCAGGGGCACGCAAGCATAAGAATCACCGCGCCCGGCGGAGAGGTGATTTATATTGACCCGTATGCCGGCGAGGGTTACGGACCTGCGGCGGATTTGATTCTGATTACTCACGGCCACTCCGACCACACAAACACCGCCCTTATAAAAAACCGCAATCCCGGCTGCCGCATAATCACTTTCAGAGAGGCTCTTGAGGGAGGAACTCACAGGAGCTTTGGCTTTGATTTTGTCAATGTTGCGGCTGTGGAGGCGGGCTGCAACCGCAATCACAGCACATCGGAGTGCGTCGGCTATATTCTCACCTTCCCCGACGGCATCTCGGTTTATGTTTCCGGCGACACAAGCAAAACCGGTCAGATGCCGCTGCTCGCCGGCAGAAATATAGATTACGCATTCTTCTGCTGCGACGGAATCTACAATATGGATATCGAGGAGGCGGCAGAATGCGCGCGCCTGACCGGGGCGAAGCATAACATACCCTATCACATGGCGCCCGGAAGGCTTTTTGACATTGCCCGCGCGTCTGCCTTTGACGCTCCCGGGGCGCTTATAATCCCCGCGGGCGAAGAAATCACGCTCAAATAAAAAAAGACAGGGTAAATCCCTGTCCTGAGAGTAAACACGATAACACCTTCACGGCAGGGGCTGCGGCCCCTGCATTTTGTTTTGCCGTCTGAAATGAGGGAAGATTTTCGGACTGTAATTTTGAGATAATACAGGCACAGCAGAAACCGGATTATCGGCCAGTCCGGCGCAAAGGAGGTATTGCCGTGGGTAGGTTTATTCTTTTCTATTTTATCATAGCCGTGCTTTTATTTCTCTTTTTTATCGGAATCTCGGGTGAGAAGAAAGACTCCGCGTGGGCGGCTTTTTTGTGGCCGTTTTGGGTCGGCTTTCTACTGCTTGTCTTTTTCAGTGATAACAGCGACATAAAGAAGAAATAACACACGCTTTTACACGGCGGTTTTATTCTCTGCGAGCAGATAATCTATCAGGCTGCCTACGCTTTTCTGAGTGTGCGGCGCCTGCTTCACAACCGCCGGCTTTCCGCTTTCAACAGCCCAGCCGCCGTGGGCAAGTATCATATCAAGGTCGTTGTAGTCGTCGCCTATCACCGCGGCACTGTCGGGAGGGAGCGAAAAATGCCTGAGCACAATATCCACACCCTGAGCCTTGCCCGTGCCGCCGCTGCCTATGTTGATATGCGCTCCGTTGACAAAAACGCTCAGCACATCTCCGAACTCCGCTTTAAGTTCGTTTCTGACCTGCAGGGCCCTTTCGGTATCGGGGAAGGTGGCGTAATAATGGTGCCTCGGCAGGCCGTTGCTCTTTGAATAATCGATGATATCGCTGTATGCCGACATGGTCTTTTCAATCCGTGAAAAAACATCCGGGGCAATCAGCGACTCATAAATGACGGATTTGTTTTTATCTACGATGAGTGAGCCGGTGCATACTATGAGATAATCAAAGGGCAGGCCCAGCTCCGCGGCAAAATCATAAAAATCAATGTTTCTGCCGGTGACAACGCCGAAGTATCCGCCCTGCGCTCTCCACCTGTCAATGGCGTCTATGGTGCTTTTATCAATTTTGCCGTCAATATACAATGTGCCGTCGAAATCGGTGGCAATCAGTGATTTTTTCATTTTAAACAATCTCCCGCTTCGGTAATGATTTGCATATCCGTAAAAAATTTATCATAGAATACTCTCGCCCGTCAAGCTGAAAAAACGCTGTTGAAACCGGGCGCGCGTTTATGGAGCAGCGCGAATGATATAACCTGATTCCCCGTTTCAATAACCCGTCTTATTTTGTGCCGTGCTCCGGGGTTTATGCCTACTGCGCGAGCAACAAATCAAACACGGAAATGGTGCTGTATTTCTATTCTTTCACCGATGAAACAGTGGCGGAAAGAACCAACACCGATACTTTCGGCGGAATTATGACCGGCACAGTCGGCAGCCTTGTGCCTTTTGCCGGTTACAACTACCGCTGGTTTAATCCCATTACGGGCGAATATGCCGGCGACGGCAGTTTCAAAGCATCCGCGGCAGGCACCCGGTTTGCCGGCCCGCGCCCCGATGACACGGATTATGTGCTCGTAATCGAAAAAGACACATAACAGCGTCAGCGCCCCTTTCCGCCGCAGGGTCGGATATCATCCGCCCGCAACCGGGACAGGCGGAGCATAAAACAACAAAAACACCGCCGCGGAGTAATACTCTGCGGCGGTGTGATATATTCGGTTATATGTTTTACGCTGCGGCAGCAGTCTGATATTCTTCGGGCTGCTCTGTTGCCGTTATATCTTCCGAGGGCTCGGCGGGCTGCGCGGCGGGAGCCTGTGTTTCGCTGTCTTCGCCTGCTTGCTCATCTGCCTGAGCGCCTTCTGACGTGAGCTGTTTCCAGTGAATCTTGCAGTAGTTTTTGCCGTCAATCGGAGGATATTTTGATTCTCCTATTCTTGCCTTGTTGTTGCAGTCATATTCGGCGGAATATGCGCACTTGATTTCGTCGCTCTCCGTGAGAAGCTTGCCGAATGAGAAGCCCCATACCGCAAGCAGGAATACGGCTATCAGCGCGCCGCACACCTTGGCGTTAATGCCGTTTTTGAAAAGCTTGCCGGCGTCAATAGAGTCAAGGAATTTCACCTTTGAGAATATGAGGCAGGCAAGGCAGGCGAGCGCGAATCCGATTATGCCCGAGCAGATGCCTATGACAGCGCCCGCGAAAACGTCGGTGGGGTAATGCACCATAAGGTAAATCCTTGAGCACATTGTGCCGAGCGCAAGCACGGGAGGAATCCAGGCAACCTTGCCTTTTTTGTTTGCCGCAAGGCAGATGCACAGGGCGGTAGCAACCTCAAAAGCGGAGGTCGTGTGACCGGATGGGAAGGAATAGTCGCTCTCCGAGAGAGAGCCTGCAGCCGCGTACCACTGCGAGAATTTCGGCCAGAAATCCGTGAGCTGCAGGGTGTTGTAAGGCCTTACTCTGAGCACAAGGGGCTTGAGCCAGAGGTTGGTGATGATTGTGCCGCAGGCAACCGCAAAGAGCACCGCGAAGCCGTATTTTCTGGTCTTTTTGAAAAGGCAGAGGCAGAGAGCGAGAATCGCAACCGGTATAATGAAGTTTTCGTCGCCCATTGATGTGAACATTTTTGCGATTATTGTGAGGGCTCCGTTTTGCAGGTTGCCGAAAAATGAAAACACCGAAGTGTCAAGCCCGAAAAAAGAGCTGTCTATTTTGTCGCCGAGAGCGGCGGCAAGAGGAAGTATTTCAAACATAATAACCTCCGTTAATGCTTGTGTGTGTTGTTTCTGTTATTTTTGCCGACATAGGCGAATGCGATGAGCACAGCCGCCACGGAAATGAAGCCCGCGGCAAGTATCGGCGACCAGTGAAGATTTGTGAACCCTTTTTGGTGAGTTGCCTCAATGGCAAGCAGGTAAACTCCTATTTCGCCCGAAAGAACGGACAGCACCGTGAGCACATCAACCTTTTTGTAGCTTATGAGCATCACATCTATCGCCACAAACACGGCAAAGAGCACAAACAGCGGCAGAGCCTGCTGATAAATCCACTCAAGGTGACCGGTTTTGTACATAACAAATGATATGTAGCCCATAATGGCGGCAAAGCTGATAAGGGCGTTCACGGCCGGATGAAACACCTTAAGCGCGGGCAGCACAAAGCAGATCCACACCACCGCAAGCGCTCCCACCACATAGCCGAACCAGAAATCGTATCTGTGGAAGCTGAGATCGAGAGCTGTGCATATCGCGGCGGGAAAAACGAGCGCCGCGGAAAGCAGAGCGGCATAGTTCTTTGAGCCGACCGATATTTCAGAAAATTTGCCTATCTTGATTTTACGGGTCTTCTTCTCGATTTTTTCAGCCTGAACGGTCTCGGGCTGTTCAGGCTCGGGAGCCGGCTTCTGACAGTTAGGGCATACGCCGCCCTCGGGAATCGGGGATCCGCAGTCGGGGCAAAACATAAAAACGCCTCCTTATGAATAAATCAGTGGTTTTATTGCAATTTACGCTTTGATTATATAACGGTAAAAAGGAAAAATCAATAACAGTGTGTTAATGAATAATTGCGGTAAAAAGAAATTACCAGACCAGGCTCACCCTGAGGCCGTCAACGCTGAAGCTGACATCCCTGTGGATTTCTCTGCTGACAGAGCGGGTGAAAGCCCTGAGCATAGCCTCGTCCTTCATTTCTATGGTGAATTTCAGCGTAAGCTCCTGCGCTGAGTACAGCTCCTTTGAAAGCTGAAATCCGTTTATCCACCAGTGCCTGCTTTCAGGCCGGCTGAAAAGAAGCTCGTCGCCGTGATACAGGTCAAAGCTCATATTAAGCATATCGTTATCACCGGCGCAGTTGTAGTAAGAGCCGATTATTCCGGGCATGCGGTTGTAAACGCCTACTTCGGCGCCGTTTGACGCCACATACATACCTTTCCACGCCTGTATCATCCACTCTTTGCCGGCGTAATAAAACTTGAAGCGCCTTGTTTCATAGAAATAAAGCGGGGTGGCATAGCTGAAAAGATCGTAGCCGAGGCAGAAGCCGAAGCGGCGCATCCAGCTGTTGACTGTGGCATAGACAATCATTTCGTTCATGTCGAAATTATAGCCGCCGTCCATCATTCCCTTTTCGTCCTTGCCGTAGATAAGGCCGGTTTCAGGGTTGTAGTAAGCGCCGGAGGTGAGCGTCAGCACATCGCCGTCGCCGCACCTGAGATAGACGATGAACTCATATACACCGTCTTCCTGCTCCTCGAGTCTGACATCGGCGCTCTCAAACTCCTTGAAATACGCTCCGAGAAAGTAAAAGATTTTGCCCTCAAGGATTCTGTCCGACTCGTAGCACTCATCGCGCAGCTTATACATAAGTGCGCTGAACGCGGCTGTGTCAATTATGCCCACGGAGTTTATCAGCCTTGCCGGGCCGGAAAAATCCGGAATGGATGTCACGATTTTTTCAACGTCAACATAGGAATTATCTTTTATAATGTCGCAGATTTCCTTTGACTGCCCGTCTATGGTAACGGGAAGGGTGCGCGGCGCTTTTGCGGCGCCGGCTCCGAACGAATAAGCGGTGAAAATAATAACGGCTGAAAGAGCCAGTGCGATAATTTTTTTTGCAGTTTTCACGGTTGTTTCCTCATTGCTGTTTATTTGGCTTTGCCGGCACTAAGCTTTACACTCTCGGGAAAAGAAAATACCTGATTCTGTCAATAATCAATCTCAGGTACGCGATTATGCGCTGAAAAAGATTGGGCTCTTTTTCATCTGCCGGAGTGTCATCATAGGATTCGGGCTCGATTTTGACAAGCACCTCAACCGTGTGCTCATCTTTCGCGAGCGTTGCGCGCTTGCCGTTTACATAGTATTCGGTCACCTTGTCGTCAAGCTCATATCCCGGCTCGGTGAAAAAAAGAATACTTATTGTATAGGTCCTTCCGCCTTCGTACGGCATACCCTGTTTCGGGTGAATGTTGGTGTGGCTCATGCCGCTGTAATAATAAACGTCATTTATCATGGCGCCGTATTTATCTCTGTCCGACACGCTTATATCGCCGTAACTCACCTCATCATTCACCACGGGAAGCGTGAATGACGCCTCCGCCTTGTTCACAACCTGTGCCGCGAATGCGGGGCAGGAGACAGAGAGCATTAAAGCCAGGCAGATAAGCAGGGCGGCTGCTTTGGTCGCAGTATTCATTGCAGACATCTCCTATAATAATATAATATGATTATATCACACTTTATCGAGTTTGTCACCTGCAATGAGGATAAATTTTACTTGACAACACCTGCATGCTAATATATAATAGCCATTACAAAAGGTCGTTTAGCGCAGCTGGTAGCGCATCCGCTTGACGTGCGGGAGGTCACAGGTTCAAGTCCTGTAACGACCACCACTTCAGAGAGCCCTCAATCCCTTGTATTTCAAGGCCTTGAGGGTCCTTTTTTGTTGATTTTTATATTTCTGAAATTGCAAAAAGTGCGCCAAAATAAGCCAAAAAACACCCGTTTCTGCAAAAAAACTTCGTAAAATCTTCGTAAATTTTTTCGCGGTTTTCATTGATATTTAAGGATTTGAAAAGTGTATTAAAAATCGATAGTTTCGTAAATAGCCATAAAATGGGCAAAAAATGGCCAAAATCACCCCAAAATGAGCCTGAAATTGCTAAAAAAACCGGGTTACCGCTAATGCGGTTTCCCGGTAATTTATTATTTTTTTCGACAGACGGCATGCTTTTGGTTTAAATGGATAATCCAGCCGTTCCGAAGAACTTTTTCATCTCATTTGAACAATGCTCTTCGTCGTCATGAACATATCGGTTCATTGTTGTGCGGATATCTGCGTGTCCCATTTGCGTCTGGATTGTTTTGATATTAACTCCAGCTGCA
>JAEELT010000133.1 GCA_016282855.1 Clostridiaceae bacterium
AAACACAATAGAGTATAATGAATATAAGACCGGCTCAAGGGATGAAGCGTTGATTTTCTCGCTCAGACCCTTTATGTCAAAAATGTCGAGCGCCTTCCAGCAGCTCATAGTTATGGTTGTTTATCTCATAATAGGTATGACCGGCATTACCAACAAGATATCTGGCTATGAGCAGGAGGCAAACCTTCTTTCGAACGCCGCGAGAACTCAGAACACCGCCGATTTATCGGCTGTGCTTGACAAAATCGAAGCCGATAAGCTCGCAAACATAGAGAAAGTAATCTCTTCCGCTCCACCCTCAATGGCTCTCAAAGTCTCGTTCTGTATGGCTCTTATCCCCATAATTCTGCTTACCGTTGCCTTTATTGTATCGGAGAAGAAAAACAAAATAGATGAAGATGAGTATGACAGAATGCTGAGCGTTATCGAAGAGCGCAAGGCGGCGAAGAAAGCCGAAACCGCAGACGGCGAAGACGAATAAGCAAACAGCATAAGCGCAAAGAAAATCCCCTGCAGTGAAAAACACCGCAGGGGATGATTGTTTATTGTTTGGTATTATTCGGCCTGAGTTTCGGTTTCTGCCGGAGCCTCGGGGGATTCTGCGGGAGCTTCGGGAGCTTTTGCAGCGGAGGGAGCTCTGGAGCAGATGAGGTTTGTGATTATGCCGAGGATAAGAGCGCATGCAACGGCAGTAAGAGTAACATGAGTATCCTGAGAGCCGATGCAGAGCTTCATTCCGCCGATACCGCTGATAAGCACAACGGCAACTACAAACAGATTCTTGTTTTCGCCGAGGTCAACGCCCTGAATCATCTTGAGACCGCTTACCGCGATGAAGCCGTAAAGAGTGATGCAGACACCGCCCATTACGCAGGAAGGGATTGAGCTGAGAAGCACGATGAACGGATTGAAGAAGGAAGCGAGAATCGCGATGATTGCCGTTGTGGTGATTGTGATAACGGAAGCGTTTCCGGTAATGGCTACGCAACCGATTGACTCGCCGTATGTGGTGTTCGGGCAGCCGCCGAAGAACGCGCCGACCATTGAGCCGACACCGTCGCCGAGCAGGGTTCTGTGAAGGCCGGGATCCTCAAGAAGCTCCTGACCTATGATGGAGGAAAGGTTCTTGTGGTCCGCGATATGCTCTGCAAACACAACAAACGCGACCGGAATATACGCAACTGCGATTGTCGCTATGTAAGAGGCGGAAATCTCCGAAAGGCCTTTAACACCAGTGATAAATGTGAACTCTGGAACAGCGAAAAGGCTCATGCCGCTGAACTTGCTGAAATCGATAACCTGGCAGACGCCTGAAACGGTGAAGATTGTAGCAACGATATAACCCGCGGCAATACCGATAATAAACGGAATAAGCTTAACCGTTTTTTTGCCGAAAACGGAGCTTACTATAACAACGAAGAGAGTTACGAGAGCGCAGATGAAGAATGCCCAGCCGGTCTTTGTCATAAGATAACCGTCGTCAATCGCTGTCGCGCCGCCGAGTGAATCGCCGACTGCGTTGCCTGCAAGCGAAAGACCGATTATCGCTACGGTGGGTCCTATAACGCAGGCGGGCATAAGCTTGTTAATCCAGTTTACGCCTGCGATTTTTACGATTATTGCTATGACAACATAAACAAGGCCTGCAAATGCTGCACCGAGGATGAGGCCTGCAAATCCCAGAGCCGCCGAAACGCCTCCGGCAAAGGCGGCAGCCATTGAGCCGAGGAAGGCGAAGGAGGAGCCGAGGAAAACGGGGCTTCTGAATTTGGTGCAGAGCTGATAAATCAGTGTGCCTACGCCGGCGCCGAACAGGGCGGCCGACTGAGCCATGTTATGGCCCACAATTACGGGAACAACAATTGTTGCCGCAAGAATTGCGAGCAGCTGCTGAAACGCGAAAACGATGAGCTGCCCGGCTTTGGGTTTGTCTTTTACGCCGTAGACAAGATTCATTTCTTTTACCTCCGTGAATTCAATATATAACAAAAACCGCCTCAGGCGATTGCTGTATCGCACATAATGTTTTTATTCCTGTAAACTATACCACATATTGTGGTTGATGTAAAGAAAAAATACGCGATTTTCCGATAAAAAATTCAAACAAAATATCACGGTGACTTTGCCCTTTTTCTTGACAGTAAGCTGTTATTTTAGTATTATTATTTTGGTATATTATATATAATCCGACATCCGTTGCCCGGGTACGGGCAGGCGGGGCGGATAACAGACACCGGAGGAATATATGTTTGAGCAGATAATCAATGTTGACAGAATGGAGCAGGCCGTAAGCCTTTTCGGCTCCTTTGATGAAAACATAAAAATGATAGAAAAAGAATACGGCGTAAATGTTGTATCGAGAGGCTCCGAGCTCAAAGTCGCGGGCGAAGCGGATAATGTTCAGAAGGGCGTGAGAGCAATCAACGGTCTTCTTACGCTTATCAACAAGGGCGAGGCTCTGAGCGACCAGAATGTGAGGTATGTCATCTCTCTTGTTAACGAGGGCAACGAGGACAAGCTCGAGCAGATGACGGGCGACTGCGTCTGTATCACCGCAAAGGGCAAGCCGGTAAAGCCCAAAACTCTCGGGCAGAAGAGGTATGTTGAGAGCATACGCAAAAATACCGTCACTCTCGGCGTCGGTCCTGCCGGCACCGGCAAAACATATCTTGCCGTGGCTATGGCGGTCAAGGCGTTCAGAGCGAAAGAAGTAAACAGGATTATTCTCACAAGGCCCGCCGTTGAGGCAGGCGAAAAGCTCGGCTTTCTGCCGGGAGACCTGCAGCAGAAGGTTGACCCTTACCTGCGCCCGCTTTATGACGCTCTCTTTGATATGCTCGGCTCCGAAAACTTCCAGAAACATCAGGAGAGGGGTGACATAGAGGTCGCGCCGCTCGCCTATATGAGAGGCCGCACTCTTGACGACAGCTTCATTATTCTCGATGAGGCGCAGAACACCACCACCGAGCAGATGAAAATGTTTCTCACCCGCCTCGGCTTCAACTCCAAAATGGTTGTCACGGGTGACATCACCCAGATAGACCTGCCTGACGGCAAACGCTCAGGGCTGAAGGAAGCTATGAGAATACTCAAAAACATTGACGATATAGGCATAGCTAAATTCAACGAGAAGGATGTTGTAAGGCACCGCCTTGTTCAGGATATAATCAAGGCGTATGAAAAAAGCGAAGAGGAGCGCATGCGCAATGAACGCAAAGGCTAAAGTTATTATTTCAAAAGATGACGGAGTCAGGGTGCCGGCGGGCGTTAAGCTGCTTGTGCGCCGCTGCTGCATTGCCGTGCTTGAGGAAGAAAAATTCCCCGGCAGCGCGGAAATCAGCGTCACATTCACCGGAGATGATGAAATACGTGAGCTCAACAGGCTCCACAGAGACATAGACAAATCCACGGATGTGCTTTCGTTCCCGCTGGGCGAAAACGGAGTTTATGACATAAACCCTGCTACGGGAGCAAAGCTCCTGGGCGATATAGTGATTTCCGTGCCGCACGCCGTTGCGCAGGCGGAGGAATACGGTCACTCGCTTCAGAGGGAAATAGGCTTTCTTACCGTGCATTCAATGCTTCACCTGCTCGGGTATGACCACGTCGGCGGCGGCATTGAAGAGGTGAGAATGCGTGAAAAAGAAGAAAAGGTACTGACCGAACTCGGTCTCAAACGAAACGATACATACTATATGGAGAATAACTGAAGATGAAAGATTTTCTCAAGGGCTTTGTTTACGCCTACAGAGGCGTTGTTTTCTGCATAAAAAATGAGCGGAATTTCAGGATACACATGTGCTTCACTGCTTATATGTTTTGCTTTCTGAAGGTGATGGACTTCTTTGAAATCACTAATGCCGAGCTCGGCGTGCTTCTCGCTCTGTGCGCCCTCGTGCTCAGTTTTGAGTGCATCAATACGGCGCTCGAGAGGGCAGTTGACCTCGTTTCAAAAGAAAAAAGCGAGCTTGCTGCCGTTGCCAAGGATGCCGCGGCCGGAGCTGTGCTCGTTTCGGCCGTTTTTGCCGTGATTGCGGGCATAGTTATTATGTATCAGCCCGAAGCGTTTTCAAAGATGTACGCTTACTACGCGGAGCATCACGGTATGCTGGCTGTGCTGATTGTCAGCATTATCGTCAGCCTTGTTTTTGTGTTTCTGCCCCATTATTTCAAGGAGAAAAAGCAATGACAAAAACCGCATTTGTTTCAATAGTCGGCTGCCCTAATGTGGGCAAGTCATCCCTGCTCAACAGATTCCTCGGGCAGAAGGTGGCTATCGTCACCCGTAAGCCGCAGACAACGCGCACAAGGATAATCGGCGTGCTCACGCGCGGCGAAACACAGCTTGTGTTTACCGACACGCCCGGCTATCACCGCCCCAAAAACAAGCTCGGCGAAAAAATGATAAAAGCTGTCGGCGAGGGCATTAGCGGTATGGACGCCTGCCTGTTTGTAACCGAGCCTGAGGGTGAAATACGCACTGCCGAAAGAGAGCTTCTTGACCGTCTGAGGAGGGAGGGCGCGCCCGTGATACTCGCCCTTAACAAAACGGACGCCGTCACCGACAGGGAAGCGCTTATGAAAAAAGTGCTCGCCTTTACCTCCCTTTATGACTTTGAGGCCGTTGTGCCCTGCTCCGCGCTCAGCGGCGACAACGTTGACGCGCTGCTTGAAGAGCTCGATAAGCTCACATACGAGTCGCCCCACTTTTTCCCGGATGATACGCTTACCGACCAGCCCGAAAGAGTTATAGCGGCGGAGCTTATAAGAGAAAAAATCCTGCTGCTTCTCGACAAGGAAATACCTCACGGCATAGCTGTGAGCATTGAAAAGATGAGAGAGAGAGAAAGCGGCGGCATTATGGATGTCGAGGCAACAATTTACTGTGAAAAAGAGAGCCATAAAGGCATCATCATCGGCAAAAAAGGCGATATGCTTAAGAGAATTTCCTCAAGAGCGAGAATTGATATGGAAAATTTCTTCGGCTGCAAGGTGAACCTGCAGTGCTGGGTCAAGGTGAAAGAAGGCTGGAGAAACAGAGAGGGTCTGATTCATAATTTCGGGCTCGATTGAGGTGAAATATGTCAGTCATAACAAACGCTCTTGTCCTGAAAGTAAATGATTCGGGAGAGAGCGACCGCATAGTGACCCTGCTCAGCGCGGAGCTCGGAGTAATAAGAGCCTTCGCAAACAGGGCGAAAAAAATAAACGGGCGTATGAACGCCGCCACCCAGACTTTCTGCTACGGCGAGTTTTCGCTTTATTCGGGCAGAGACAGCTACACGGTGGACAGCGTGACTTCAAAGGAAGTCTTTTTCGGCCTGCGTGAGGATATAAGCAAACTTGCTCTCGGGCAGTATTTCTGCTCGCTTGCCATGGACCTTATTCCCGAGGGCGAGCCGGCGCCGGATTCCCTGAGAGTTATTCTTAACTCGCTTTCATTTCTTGAAAAGGGCAGACGCTCGCCCGCTTTCCTCAAGAGCGTGACGGAGCTCAAGCTTCTTGCTCTCGCGGGATTCTCTCCCGAGCTTACAGCTTGCGGAGTCTGCTCAGAAAACCCCGTGGGCGATGTGGCGTTTGACATTTCGGGCGGCAGATTTTACTGCAGAAAGCACGGCAGGGGAGATATGATTATTTCACCGGGTGTGCTTACCGCAATGAGGCATATTATTTCAAGCCCGGTTGAGCGCGTTTATTCATTTGCGCTTACTCCCGCCGACGAGAAACTGCTCGGAGAGGTTTCAGAGAGCTTTGCTCTCAGACACACGGGCAGAAATCATAAGGCGCTTGAATTCTACAATACCGTGAAAGAGAGTGATGTTAAATGAGCAGGCTTGTTGCAAAGACTCCGCCTATGGGCTGGAACAGCTGGGATTGCTACGGCAACTCCGTGAATGAGGAGCAGCTCCTCGCAAACGCCGACTATATGGCAAAAAATCTCAAAGAAT
>JAEELT010000134.1 GCA_016282855.1 Clostridiaceae bacterium
ACCGGCAATTTACTTCTTTATAAATTCCTTTCCGTCAATATAGATTGATTTGCCGTCCTTTGAGAAAGAGAAGGTCTTGGTTGCGCCTATGCCGAGAATGCCTTCTGTTTCAAATTTGATTTCATCTTTATCAATTGAATATGTTCCGCTGATTGTTATGCCGAATATTTCACCCTTGACTTTGTTATCTTCCTCAAATGTTATTGTGCCTGCTCCTTCGGCGGGGGCATAAGTGCCTTTCAGTGTTTTTGAGCATCCTGCAAAAAGGACGAGAATGCTGACTGCAGCGAGTATAAGAGCGGTGATTCTGACTGAGATTTTCATTTTTACATCTCCTTAAGGAATAATTGGAATTTGCACAAATATTATATCACAGCGACTGCCTCGTTTCAATTTTTTTTGAGTATTCATACGATGATTTGTTTTTTAATCTCTATTGAAAGGATTAAACTTTATATGATATAATATGCAGGTAAAATATTGCGAAAGGAAAATTGAAATGAAAAAATATCCTTTGCGTCTTTCACCCTATGTTTCCGAAACAATCTGGGGCGGAAGAAGGCTTATAGACGAATATAATGTTGTTACTGAAAAGTCAAATGCCGCGGAGGGCTGGATGCTGTCCTGCCTGCGAAACGGATACAGTACCGTTTCAAACGGTGAGTTTTCCGGCAAGCCGCTTTATGAGGTGCTCGAAGAAAACCCGCTTTGGAGCGGGAAAAACTGTGAACGCTTTTCAGATTTTCCTATTCTTATAAAGTTTATTGACGCTATGGATGACCTTTCCGTTCAGGTACACCCCACAAAGGAATACTGCGCCGAAACAGGCAGAGGCAGAAGCAAGACAGAATGTTGGTACATTATTGACTGCGATAAAGACGCTCATCTCCTGCTCGGGTTCAAAGACAGGATATCACGCGAAACTTTTGAGGAATCCATAAAAGAAGGCAACCTGACCGATTATGTTGAAAAAGTCAGGGTTAAACCGGGCGACTTTTTCTTTATTGAGGCAGGCACTCTTCACGCTATCTGCAAGGGCGTGCTTCTTGCCGAGGTTCAGGAGAGCAGCGATACAACATACAGAATATTTGATTATAACCGTGTCGGTAAGGATGGGAAACCGAGAGAGCTCCATATTGACGACGCAACAAAGGTTACCGTGCTTGAAAAATACTCTCAGCCCGATTTTTCGGGGCTTGACAGCGGAGACGGCCTTCTGGCAAAATGCGACCTTTTCACTGTATGGCATAAAAAGCTCTGCGGAGAGATTAAGGAAACCGCGAATGACAGCAGCTTTGTTTCCCTTCTGGTGCTCGACGGCACCGCCTCTCTCGAATGCTGCTCGGAAACTCTTTCTTTAAAAAAAGGCGACAGTATTTTCATTCCTGCCGGCAGCGGTGAATTTACCGTTTCGGGCAATGCCGATATAATTGAAACGAGAGTCTGATAAATGACAGTTGCGGGCATTCAGAAATTAGGAGTGGACTTCGGCGGAAAGTTTTTGTTCAGAGATGTTACATTTGATGTCGGAGACAGAGATTTTGTGGGCCTTATAGGCGCAAACGGCACCGGCAAAACCACTCTCTTTAAAGTAATCACCGGAGAAATCGAGCCGTCGGAAGGCGGCGTGTTTATCTCCGGCAATACCCGTTTGGGTTATCTTGAGCAGCACGCCTGCAGCGGCTCTCAGCGTACAGTGTATGAGGAAGCCCTCAGCGTGTTTGACTATCTGATTGATATTGAAAAAGAAATAGAGGAAGTTACTCTGCGCCTTGAAGGCAACCCCGATAATGCGCACGAACTTATTGACAGACAAAGCTTTTTACAGGAGAAGTTCAATAATGATGAGGGTCTGACATTCAGAAGCAAAACAGCGTCCGCCCTTACCGGGCTCGGCTTTGCAAAAGAGGATTTCGGCTTAACCTGTGACAAACTCAGCGGCGGTCAGCGCTCAAAGCTCAGCATGTGCAAGCTGCTTTTGAGCAAGGCGGATCTTATGCTGCTTGATGAGCCTACCAACCATCTTGATATTGCCGCGTCTGAATGGCTTGAAAACTATCTGCTCGGTTATAAAGGCGCTGTTATAGTTATTTCACACGACAGATATTTTCTTGACAAAATCTGCAACAAGACTGTTGAGCTCGCAAACGGCAGGGGCTATTTTTCAAAAGGAAATTATTCAGCTTATCAGCAGCTTAAACAGGCGAGGCTTGAGAGCGAGCGAAGAAAATATGAGAATGATATTGAAGAAATCAGACGTATAGAGGGTATAATTGAACAGCAGCGCTCTTTTGCCAGAGAGAGGAACTTCATCACCATAGAAAGCAAGAGAAAAATGCTCGAAAAAAAGAGGGCGGAGCTTGTTGAACCCGAACCCGACCCTAAGCAGATGCGTATAAAGTTTACGCCCGAATACGAGAGCGGAAATGATGTCCTTTTTGCGCG
This sequence comes from Clostridiaceae bacterium, assembly GCA_016282855.1. Classification (GTDB taxonomy): domain Bacteria; phylum Bacillota; class Clostridia; order Oscillospirales; family Acutalibacteraceae; genus CAG-177. The sequence goes on from JAEELT010000134.1 coordinate 2,446, forward strand.
CGGGCTCAGAAAATCATTCGGAGACAAACTGCTGCTTTCGGGCGGAGATCTTGAAATATATAAAAATGACAGGGCATTTATCATAGGAGCAAACGGCTGCGGCAAGACAACTCTGCTGCGTATTCTTACAGGCAGTGTCACTCCGGACGCGGGAGTGTTCGATTTCGGCGTAAATGTGAAAGCCGGTTATTTTGATCAGAATCTCGGGTCACTCAAAGGGTCAAAGACCGTGCTTGATGAGGTGTGGGATGAAAACCGCCTTATGAAGGAAACGGAAATCAGAAACTGCCTTGCTTCATTTCTTTTCCGAGATAATGATGTTTACAAGAATGTAGATTCCCTGAGCGGCGGGGAGAAGGCAAAGCTCTGCCTGCTGAAGCTTATGCTCTCCGGCGCAAATCTGCTTATTCTTGACGAGCCGACAAATCACCTTGATATTGTTTCCAGAGAAATACTGGAGAATGCCCTTATGGAGTTTGACGGCACAATAATCGCCGTTTCTCATGACAGATATTTCATCAATAAGCTTTCTTCAGTTATCTATCGGCTTAACTCCGACGGCATAAATAAGTTTGAGGGTAACTACGATGATTACTGCAAATCTGCCCTTGAACAGCCCTCAACGGTAAAGCAGACAAAGGAGAAAAAGCCCAACGCTTATAAACTGCGCAAAGAAAGAGAGAGCGAAATAAACAGGCTTCGCGGCAAAATCAGACGCGCCGAAGAAAAATCAGACTCTCTTGATCGCGAGCTTGATGAGCTTAATTCGATGCTTACCGATCCGTCTGTTTCGGCAGATTATGAAAAGGTGCTCGAAATCTCTTCCATGATTGAAGAGAAGAGCAGTGAACAGCTTGCAGTTATGGAAGAGTGGGAAAATGACAGTTCGCGTCTTAATACGCTTTTGACGGAGGATGAAAATGAAGCAGACTGAAATGTTCGGAAACGCAAAGTGGATAGACTGCCCTCAGGGTGATACAGCGCCGGTCTTTCTGAAAAAATTTGCCGCGGATAAAGGCGAAAAAGCCGATATTACCATCTGCGGTCTCGGCTGGTTTGAAATGAAAATAAACGGGCAAAGAGTCGGTGACGATCTGCTCGTTCCCTCTGCTTCAAATTACGGTTATCGTGATTTGTCCGTTCTGAGCTACCCCCTGTATGATGAGATGAGCTTTCGTACATATGTTATGAAATATGACATTTCGGAGTATCTCATTCAGGGAGAAAACACACTTTACATTATGCTCGGAACGGGGTACTATCATCAGAATATGAGAAACGCCGAGGGCTGTGTCGATTACGGAACCCCGAAGCTGTGCTTTTTGATAAAAAAAGAGAGCGGCGAAGTTCTTTCGGATTCTTCCGTGCTTTGTCATGAAGGCTTCTTCAAAAAATGTAATTTGTATTACGGTGAGTTTATCGATTATACCGGCGTTCCCTGTGAAGAAGATTATTATGCGAGCCGTGAGATTGCTGCTCCCGATACGGATTTTTGCCTGAATATCGCCCCTGCGGATAAAGTAATTGAAACAATTGACAGCATCAGATTTCTCGGCAGTAAAGACGGCTTTGATTATTATGACGCAGGCATAAACACAGTCGGAAGAGCCGTTATGAAATGCCCGGTAAAAGGCGAATACTTCAGCGTCGCCTATGCTGAGGAAATCGGCGGCAGAGATAATTTCGGCGTACATTTCAGCGAAGACGGCAGATATACCGATGAATTCATTGCCGACGGAACAGACAGAGAATACCACTCACTGTTTTCATGGCAGGGCTTCAGGTACCTTAAAGTCAAAGGCGGCGCAAAGCCCGTCAGAATAGATGTTATTCACTCTGACTGCCCCGTTACCTCTGAGTTTGAGTGCAGCAGCCGTAATCTTAATGATTTATATAAACTTTTTGTGCATACACAGCTTTGCAATATGCATTCCGGAGTTCCCTCCGACTGTCCTCACAGAGAGCGTCTCGGCTACACGGGCGACGGTCAGCTTTGCTGCGAGGCGGCTATGCTTATGCTTGATTCCCGTGATTTCTATCTCAAATGGCTCTATGATATAGCCGACTGTCAGGCAAAAAACAGCGGGCATATACAGCACACCGCTCCTCTTATGGGCGGCGGCGGAGGTCCATGCGGATGGGGCGGAGCAATAGTTGAGGTGCCTTACAGGTACTATAAAGCATACGGAGATAAAAAACTCCTTGAGAAATTTTTCCCCAAAATGCTGTTCTTCTTTGATTATCTTGAATCAAGAACCGATTTCGGCCTTGTTTCAAGAGAAGAGCCCGGAGGCTGGTGCCTCGGAGACTGGCTGCCTCCCAAGGAAATACAGGTGCCGGAAGCGTTTGTCAACTCCTGCCTCTATATCGGCTTTATGAAACGCGTTACGGAAATTGCCGGTATACTCGGCAGGCAGGACGATGTTAAAGAGCTTTACGGCAGGATTGAAAGGACAGAAAAAGCCGTAAACGCCGCTTATTACAGCTTTCAGCAGAGAGCATACTGCGGCGATGTTGACGGAGCTTCCTCGATAGCGCTTAATTCAGGCCTCGGCGATGAAAGAGTCGCCGCGAAGGTTAAAGAAAAATACACCCGCCTTGGTATGTTTGACACCGGCATTATCGCTACAGAAGCCCTTATTTCATATCTTTTCAGAGCCGGAGAAAACGAGCTTGCCGTAAATCTTCTTTCGGGCGACAAAGATGTTTCTTTTGCTCACATGGTCAGAAGCGGGGCTACCACTCTCTGGGAAAACTGGAACGGTCAGTCTTCGCGCAATCATCCTATGTTCGGAGCGGTTTCCAAATATCTTTTCACCTGCATTCTCGGCATAACCCAGCCGGATGACAGCGCCGGATACGAAAAGGTTGTTATTTCCCCGCGTATTGTGGAAACGATTGATTTTGCTAAAGGTAAAATCAATACAGTTAAGGGTGAAATATCCGTGGACTACCGCAAAACAACAGCCGGAATTGTCTTTGATTTGTTTGCCGATGAGTCTATTGATGCACGCTTTGTCTGCGGAGGAATTGACGAGCCTTTTCGCGGCAGTAAAACATTTGTTCTGAAGGTGTGATTTATGAGATACGGAATAATTGGCACAAGCAGAATTGCAAAATACTTCATTGACGGCGCCCGCCTTGTGACGGGAGCGGATATTGCAGCGGTGTATTCACGCACTCAGGAGAAGGGGAGAGCCTTCACAGACGATAACGGTATACCTGAAGTGTATACGGACCTTGATGAATTTGCAAACGGGGATTTTGAAGCCGTATATATAGCGAGCCCCAACGCTTTTCATTATTCTTATTCGATGAAGATGATTGAGGCCGGCAAACACGTTATCTGCGAAAAGCCTCTTGCGGTTACTCCGGAGGAAATACGCTCCTGTGCCGAAAGAGCAAAAGAAAAAGGGGTGATTTATACAGAAGCTATTATGTATATGCACTCACCCGACAGAGACGCTTTGCGTGAAGCTGTATCAAAAGCCGGGAACATCACATCGGCTCATTTTGAGTTTTCTCAGCTTTCATCAAGATACGCTTCCTACCTCAGGGGCGAAACGCCCAATATTTTCAATCCGTCTCTTGCTGCCGGCTGCCTTATGGATCTTGGCGTTTACTGTGTTTATCCCGCAGTTGATCTTTTCGGAATGCCTGAGGGAATCAAAGCCGATGCCGTGTTTCTCAGAACAGGAGCCGACGGCAGCGGAAACGCCTCATTTAATTACGGTGATAAGCTTGTTACCCTTACTTATTCCAAAACAGGCCAGAATCATTTCGGCTCTTCAATTTACGGAGATAAGGGTACGGTAACGGTAGAATCCATTTCAAAGACAGTAAATATAAATTTCATTGATAATGACGGCAATGTAACTCCGGTTTGCTCAGACAGAATCAAAGAGGAAATAATGGGCTTTGAGGCCGCGGAGTTTGAAAGATTTATCAAAAACCCTCATGATCCCAAATATTTGCTCTGCACCGAAACATCGCTCAAGGTCAGCGAGCTTATGGAAAGAATCAGAGAAATCTGCAATATAAAATTCAGTTAAGGAGATTGTTTATGCTTGAATACTATTCTCAGCATCCCCTTTATGCGGTGCTTGTCTGCGCGCTTGCCGTTATTGCCCTGATTGTGCTTGTTAAAGCTGTCAGAGCAAGCGCCAAAAGAAGCGCAAAGGTCAATAAAATGATGGAAAAAATGAAAGAAGAAAATCTGCTTTTAAACAAATACGCAATCCTCACACAGGATGTAATCGAAAGCTCTGATTCTTCCGAGCTGTTCAAAGGCGTCGGGGTTAATCTTCAGAAACGGGTCTCGGACAAGCCGGATATGAAAGCGGAGTTTTTCTCTCTGAACGATTCTCAGAAATATGTTTATTCTCTTTATACATTTCTTGAAGACGCGCAGGATTCAATGAGCAATTTCTTTAAGTTGAATACAAAGCCTCTTACCGAATACGCCGCAAAAGCAGTTGAAATTATCGCGCCCGAGGATTTCAGATCCGCTTTTATTGCAGAGTATAACTCGACGGATGAGGATAATGAAGAGGTATCTTTTGTTCCCGAGCTTATGGAGGAATGGGATAAAAAAGCGGCGCCGGCCATAGCGGACGGCACCTTACCTGAACTTTGCGGAAAATTTATAAAAGAAAACTACAGGGATTTCATTTGATTATTTCCGCATATATTTCATTCTTTTTAAAACCGCTTTCTTTTGCGGCTTTCTTTGCCGCATCGGTTTTGCTTTCACCGCCCTTGACAAGTTCAAGGGCGTATTTTACTACCTGCTCAAAAGTCATCTGAATCTTTTCCTTTTCAGAGCCTTTGATAATAATAACAAATTCGCCTCTCGGCTCTTCCGCGGAGTATTTTCTGCAGGCGGATTCAATATCTGTAAGAATCACTTCTTCGTGAATCTTTGTAAGCTCTCTGACTATAGCAGCTTCTCTGTTTCCGACAGCCCGGAGAAGCTCCGAAAGGGTTTTGCAGAGGCGGTGCGGAGCCTCGTGAAAAATAATGGTTCTTTCTTCGCCTGCAAGAGATTCAAACAGCTCAGCTCTTTCCTTTTTGTCTGCCGGGGGAAAGCCCTCAAAAATAAAGCGTCTTGACGGCATTCCCGATACGGCGAGCGCGGTTATAAAAGCACAGGGGCCGGGTATAGCTTCAACCTCTATCGCGTGTTCTCTGCACAGTCTCACAAGCTCCTCGCCGGGGTCTGAAATTGCAGGCATACCGGCATCCGTTACAAGCGCGCAGTTTTCGCCGTTTAAAATTCTTTCCGCTATTTTGGGGCCGCTTTCCGCTTTATTATGCTCGTGATAGCTCACAAGCGTTTTCTTTATCTCGAATCTGTTCAGCAGTTTCAGGGTTACTCTTGTGTCTTCCGCGGCAATAAAGTCACAGTTTTCAAGAGTGTAAAGAGCCCTTTCCGATATATCTCCGAGATTGCCTATCGGAGTGCCTACCACATAAAGCCTGCCGCTCATCTGTTATCACCTCTGTTTTCAAGAAGATAATCCTTGTATATTTCCTTCATTTTATCGGAGTATTGCCCGTCATTCCCGTAAATATGCAGTTCGGGCTCTGCGGTAAGGCCGGGTTTGCCGCCTTTTTTTGCTTCGATGAGCACAAGCCAGGGGGCTTTACCGTCTTCTTTTGATACGAAGCGGATTCTTTTCGGCTCCATAGCTGCTTCTCTCATATATCCGAACATTTCGCACAGCCTTTCAGGCCTTATGCAAGTGCAGAAGCGGCCGCCGAAGTTGAGAAGCCCGGATGCGCTCATGCACACGTCTTCGAGCGTACACATTGTGCCATGCCTTGCTATTTTGTCAGATGCAGATTCGCTCAGCAGACCGGAGCCTTTTGCGGTATAAGGAGGATTCATGGTTACGAGGCTGAATGCTCCGAAGGGAAGCACTCCTTTTATTTCTCTCAGATCGCACTGCAGCGGAGTTATTCTGTCTTCAAGGTTGTTGTATTCAACGGCACCCGAAATAAGTTTATATCCGCTTTCCTGTATTTCAAGAGCGGTTATATGCCCTGCTTTTGTTTTGCACCAAAGAAGAGGGATGATGCCGCAGCCGGAGCCGAAATCGCAGCATGTATCCTTCTGCTTCGGGGCGGCAAAATCCGCGAGAAGAACCGCGTCTGTGCCGAAGGTGTGATCATCGGAAACAAAGCAGGTTATTCCGCTGCCGAGGTATTCTTTTCTGTAATCCGGCACAGTTTTTGCCTCCTTTTTAATTATATTAAATTCTATCATTAAATTTAATAAAAGTAAACATATAAAATTATATTGCATTTTACCGGCTTATGATATAAAATGTTATGCACGTAGTAAAACGGGGAGTGAATGAAATGAGCGCAACAAACAGGCTCGGGCCCGGAATGAAGTTTATGAGCGTGGTGCTCGCTTCCTTGCTGATGGGCTTTATGTGGAGAGCGAGAGGCTCTCACGGCTTCGGCGCATTCTGGGGCGTAGTTGCAGTCGGCGGAATATTCACGCTTGTGGTCTACGCGTTTTACGGCAACAGGGCCAAAGCAAGGCTTGAGCATATTCCTATGGGCGCAATCTTTATGGGCTGCACCGTGCCTGCCTGGGGCTGCGTTATTTCAATGCCCGGAGGAATGATAAGAGATTTCACAAACTCGCCTGATTCTCAGCAGTTTGCCGTCAGTCAGGCAAAGGGCACAGTGATGATGCTGCTTCTCGGCTTTTCTCTTATATGCCTTTACAGTATTTTTATCGGCACGTTGTTTTCTGAAAGAGACTATAAAATCAAACATTATCTTGTTTTTATCGCTGTGTTTTTCGCTGCCGAAGTTCTTGCCAAGATAACAATCGCACATAATATAATGTCTTTCCTTGCTCCCGAGGTTTATTCCGGCTTCTCGAAAGGGCTTGCCGATGCCGGCATTGCCGGAACGGTAAAACAGATTTATTTCTCTAATTTCGGGGATATGCATTTTGCGAAATCCATTCCGTTCGGAAGATATTATTACGAATGTGTCGAGCATATTTCATACACTTTCGGGGCTGCAGCTCTTCTTATTGCGGCTATAGCCTTTTTCCGCGACAAGGTTACCTTTTTTGTTTCTCTTGCCGTAAATACAGTTTCTGCTCTTGCGATAACCGCGGCCGATTATTTTCAGATATGCAACTATGAAGCGAGCTTCCTTTATAAGCTCAGTATTCCCGCCTCATTACGTGTTACAAGCTGGGGGCTTTGGGAATTCTTCACCGGTTTCTTTATTGGCGCGGGTATTATGCTCGTGATTGCGCTTCTTCCCGGCAGATTAACCTGCGGCAGGAAATACCGCAGTGAGCCCATATTCAAAAACAGGGCCGTCAGATTCTTTTTTAATTTCCTTCTGTGGGAGTTTGCGTTTGTTGTGGTTCCCGTAAGAGCGCTCTCTCTCAGAGTTGCCCGCATGCTCGAAGAATACGGTTTTGTTAAGGATGAAAATTTACCGGGCATTATTGCCACCGCAGCGGTTTCGGCTGTAATCGGTGTTTTCCTTATCCGCGTGCTTAAAAAGAACATTATCGATAAAAACCTGCCCGTTCCGTTTAAAACGAAACCTTTTGACTTTGCGGGCAAAGCTCTGCTTTTGTTATCGCTCTATTACGGCGCTGTTTACTTTTTCACGCTTGACGCAAGTCTGCCCGCTTTCTTTTACAGAATAATAAAATCCCCGTCTCACAGCATTGATCTGACAGGGATTGAGTATTTCTGGGTTTATCTTGCGGCATTCATTCTTTTTGAGATTATTTATATTCCGGTGAAAAAACGGCTTTACGCACGTCGCTGACGCTTTCAGCGATATAATCCGCACCGGCGGCTTCAAGCTCCTGCGCGGTTCCGTAACCGTATAATACTCCCACGCTGTAAACGCCGGCCGCTCTGGCACCGTCTATGTCAAAGTGACGGTCGCCTATCATGACTGTTTTGCTTTTATCAGAGCCGAGTATCTTTACGGCTTCGGTAATCAGTTCGTACTTGGTTTTCTTTATCTTATCATCGCCGGGGCATGATACCGTGTCAAACAGTGCTGTCATACCGTACTTTTCAAGAATGCTTTTTACAAATCCGCACGGCTTTGATGACGCCACTCCGGTTTTTATTCCGGCATCTTTCATATCGGCTAGCAGTTCTTTTATTCCGGGATAAAAAGCGAGGTCATACATTGCCCCCTGCACATAGCATTCGCGGTATTTTTCTATAGCGGTAATAATATCTTCGTCTTTTTCAAGGTGAAAGTATTTCCTGAATGATTCATACAGGGGCGGTCCGACAAACGCTTTTCTCTGCTCATCATTCAAAGTCTGCAGGCCGAAATACTCCGCCGCATAATCAACGCATTTTGCTATTCCTTTTCCGGTGTCGGCAAGTGTGCCGTCAAAATCAAAAAGGGCAGCTTCAAATCTGTTATCCATATTCGGCTCCTTTACAGTTATCGGCCGATATTATATCACAGTTTATTACTACTTTCAAGAAAGGTGTTTTATATGAATTATCCGTTTTCGTCAGGCGTAGCTTCTCTCAAGCCTTCGGCTATAAGAGAAATACTCAAAAACTCAGGGGATTCAATCCCTCTTTCCGCCGGAAACCCCGCGCCGGATGCGTTCCCGGTGAGCGATATTGCCAGGATTTCAGGCGAGGTGCTCAGCGAAGAGCCCATTCTCGCTCTTCAGTACGGCATTACCGAGGGCTATACGCCTCTGATAGAAGAAATCACAAAGATTGCTCATAATCGTTACGGCGTAGGCAATGATAATGATTCAGTCATAGTTGTCAGCGGCGCCCAGCAGGTAATGAGTCTCCTCAGCCAGATTTTTATCAACAACGGTGACGTTGTTATATGCGAGGAGCCGGCCTTCATCGGCGCGCTCAACTGTTTCCGATCATTTGGAGCAAGGCTTGTCGGCGTTCCTCTTGAGAGTGACGGAATGAATACCGATATTCTCGAGGAAAAGCTCAGGACTGAGAAAAACGTCAAGTTCATTTATACTATTCCCAATTTTCAGAATCCCGCCGGCAGCACAATGAGTTTTGAAAAGAGAAAAAAGATTTATGAGCTTGCAAAAAAATATGAGGTTGTTGTGCTTGAGGATAACCCTTACGGTGACCTCAGGGTCTCGGGCGAGAGCGTGCCGGCAATCAAGAGCTTTGATGAAGACGGCATTGTTGTTTACTCCGGCTCATTTTCAAAGATTATTGCCCCCGGTATAAGAGTGGGATTCACTGTTGCGCCGAAAGAGATTGCGGCAAAGATGACTGTTGCAAAGCAGACTCAGGATGTACATACACCCATGCTTACTCAGCTCATAGTTTACCGCTGGCTCAAAGAGGGCAATCTTGAGCCTCATATAGAAAAAATAAGGGCGATTTACCGCCGTAAGCTCAACCTTATGTGCGACAATATGGAGAAATATCTTTCACCCTATCTTACATTTCTCAGGCCCGAAGGCGGCCTGTTTGTGTGGGCAAAGATGAATGATGATATCGATATGCTTTCTTTCGTCAGAAACGCGTCTCAGGCAGGTGTATCTGTGGTGCCGGGTAATGCGTTCCTTACCGATATCAGCTCTCCCTGCAGTTATATCCGCCTTAATTTCTCTACACCCACCGATGAGGGGATAGTTGAGGGTATCAGACTTCTGGCTCAGACAGCCGAAAAAATGAAAGGATAATGCAATGGAAAATACAGTTAATCCCGAGCGCAGACCTGTGGTTCTCAGCGCAATCCAGCCGACTTCCATACCTACAATCGGCAATTATTTCGGCGCTCTTAAAAACTGGAAGGCTATGAGCGAGGATAATGACTGCCTTTTTGCCGTAGCCGACCTGCACGCGCTGACCGTGCACCCCGAACCAGCAAAGCTCAGACAGCAGATAATTGAGATGTACGCTACGCTGCTGTCACTGGGACTTTCACCGGAAAAAAACATCATATTTATACAGAGTATGGTTCCGGCTCACGCTGAGCTCGCCTGGATTCTTGACTGCTATACAATGTTCGGCGAGGCGCAGAGAATGACTCAGTTCAAGGATAAGTCGCAGAAGCACGCGGATAACGTCAATGTCGGTCTGTTTGCCTATCCCGTGCTTATGGCTGCCGATATTCTTCTCTATCAGGCGGATTATGTACCTGTAGGTGCCGATCAGAAACAACACCTTGAAATCGCCCGTGATATTGCCGACAGATTCAATAATCTTCGCGGCAACACTTTTAAACTGCCGGAGCCTTATATCGGCAAAATCGGCGCAAAGGTTATGAGCCTGCAGGATCCCACACAGAAGATGAGCAAGAGCGATGTGAATCCGAGAGCGTCGGTATTTCTTTTTGATTCTCCGGATCTTATTATGAAAAAATTCAAATCCGCTGTTACGGACAGCGAATCTCAGGTAAGATATGCCGATGGCAAGGACGGAATAAATAACCTTATGTCTATATATTCCTGCTGCACCGGTCTCGATTATGACAGCATCGAAAATGAGTTTGAAGGCAAAGGTTACGGCGATTTCAAAGTGAAGGTTGCCGAGGCGGTAATCGAAGAAATCAGACCCGTTCAGGAGGAATACGCCCGTCTGATGAAGGATAAGGCTTTTCTTATGCAGACTGCCAATGAAGGCGCCGAGAGGGCTGCCCGCATTGCTTATCGCACTTTGCAGAAGGCTAAGAAAAAAGTCGGCCTTGTGGTTGATAAATAATATTTCTGCATAAAAATTCTGAAATATGCACTTTTGCAGCATAAAAATTCAGTAAATTGAATATAAATTCAAATATTACTTGATTTTTATGAATATTTATTGTATAATCCCATGCATAACGAATCAGAAAGAAGGTAATTCTTATGAAAGAAATCAAAAAGGTAGTTCTCGCTTACTCAGGCGGTCTTGATACTTCCATTATTATTCCCTGGCTTAAAGAGAACTATAATAACTGTGAAGTAATCGCTGTTTCCGGAGATGTCGGTCAGGGCACAGAGCTTGACGGTCTTGAAGAAAAAGCTATCAAAACAGGCGCATCAAAGCTTTATATTGAAGATTTAAAAGATGAATTTGTCAATGATTATATTTTCCCCACTCTCAAAGCGGGCGCAAAATATGAAAAGCTTTATCTGCTCGGCACTGCTTTTGCCCGCCCCATTATTGCCAAGAGACTCGTTGAGATTGCCAAGGCTGAAGGTGCCGACGCAATTTGCCACGGTTGCACAGGCAAAGGAAACGACCAGGTAAGATTTGAGCTTGCAATCAAGGCCTTCGCTCCCGACATGCAGATTATTGCTCCGTGGAGAATTTGGAGCCTTAAATCTCGTGAGGAAGAGATTGACTATGCTGAAGCTCACAACATTCCTCTCAAGATTAACCGTGAAACCAATTATTCCAAAGATAAGAATTTATGGCATCTCAGCCATGAGGGTCTTGACCTTGAGAATCCTGCAAATGAGCCTCAGTATTCCAAGCCCGGCTTCCTTGAGATGGGCGTAGCTCCCGAGCAGGCTCCCGATGCTGATACTTATGTTACCATTCACTTTGAAAAAGGCGTTCCCACTGCGGTTGACGGTAAGGAAATGGGCGGCGTTGAGCTGATTGAGTATCTTAACGATATCGGCGGCAAAAACGGTATCGGTCTTGATGATATTGTTGAAAACCGTCTTGTAGGCATGAAGTCAAGAGGCGTTTACGAGAATCCCGCAGGTGCTATCCTTTTCAAGGCTCACGATGTACTTGAAACCCTCACGCTTGACAGAGACACCATGCATTATAAAGAGATTGTTGCGCATCAGTTTGCCGAGCTTGTGTATTTCGGCAAGTGGTATACTCCTCTCAGAGAGGCTCTTTCCGCATTTGTGGACAGCACCCAGCAGAGAGTTACCGGTGATGTAAAGCTCAAGCTCTACAAAGGCAATATCATAAATGCCGGCGTTACCTCTCCCTATTCGCTTTACAGCGAGGAGTTTGCCACATTTGACGCTGATGAAGTTTACGACCAGAAGGATTCTGCGGGCTTTATCAACCTCTTCGGTCTTCCCCTTAAGGTTAAAGCGATACTTGACGCAGAAAGAAAGAACTGAACGGAGATATTCTATGAAACTTTGGGCAGGACGCTTTTCTAAGGAAGCGGACAAAAGAACAAATGATTTCAACTCTTCCATATCCTTTGACTCAAGAATGTACGCTCAGGATATAGAGGGGAGCATAGCCCACGCTTCAATGCTTGCCGCGAAAGGCATAATTTCGCAGGAGGATGGTACTGCCATCACTGCCGGCCTTGCGCAGATAAAAAAAGATATTGAAGAAGGCAGACTGCTCATAGACCCAAACGCCGAAGATATACACACTTTTATCGAGCAGACGCTCACGGAAAGAATAGGGGAGGCCGGCAAACGGCTTCATACCGGCAGAAGCAGAAACGACCAGGTGGCTCTCGATATCAGGCTTTATCTGCGCAATGAATGCGATGAGGTTTTATCTCTGCTTGATACGGTGATAAAGTCTATAGACTCAAAAGGCGCGGAATATGCAGATGCAATTATGCCAGGCTATACTCATCTTCAGAGAGCTCAGCCGATAACTTTCAGGGCTCATATGCTCGCTTATTCCGAAATGCTTAAAAGAGATATAAGCAGGATTGAGGACGCGAAGAAAAGAATGAACTCTTCTCCTCTCGGCAGCGGAGCTCTCTCCGGCACCACATATCCGATTGACAGAGCTATGACAGCCTCCCTGCTTGGCTTTGATTCCTACACAGCAAGCACTCTTGACGGAGTATCGGACAGGGATTTCTGCATTGAACTCGCCGGCGCGCTTTCGCTTGTTATGGTTCATCTCTCAAGGCTCAGCGAAGAGGTTATACTCTGGTGCTCCTGGGAGTTTAAATTTGCCGAGCTTGACGACGCGTTTTCAACCGGCTCGAGCATTATGCCGCAAAAAAAGAACCCCGATATTACCGAGCTTGTAAGAGGCAAAAGCGGCAGGGTATTCGGCGACCTTATGACTCTGCTTACGGTTATGAAGGGCCTTCCGCTTGCGTACAATAAAGATATGCAGGAGGATAAAGAGGCAATCTTTGATGCTTTTGATACAGTGAAAATCTGCCTTTCGACAATCGCTCCGATGATTGATACGATGAAAATGATTCCCGAAAATATGCGTAAAGCAGCGGCGGGTGGTTTTATCAACGCCACTGACTGCGCTGATTATCTCGTATCAAAAGGCTTGCCTTTCAGGGATGCTTATAAGGCAACGGGCGAAGTCGTTGCTCTTTGCATCAGAACCGGAAATACTCTTGAAACTCTCCCGGTTGAAGAATATAAAAAGATATGCGACAGCTTTGATGATGGAGTTTATGAAGCCATTGCCCTTGAAAACTGCGTAAAGCGCAGGGGAATGTAACGGCTTATTTTAAGCGGTTGTTTTGTTTAACTTAATATAAAACATTATTATAATGCAGCACGCCCCGCAGAGTATTCTGCGGGGCGCTGTTTATTTGTTATATTTTTTTAGAATGACTGTGCTTTATCGCCATAGCCGACGAAGCAGTCGTGGTTTCTCGTTGACCAGAGAACATAAACATCCTTGCCGCTTGCGAAGTATGAATCATCCACAAGCTGGTCGGCAGCTGCCGCTCTTACAAAGCTTGCAAGCTTAAGACCCTGAACGAAGATGTTTGCCTGCTCTTCGCTCTTGAATGTAATGCGGTTTCTGGTTTTGAGCTCGGTACGGGGAGCTGTGTACTTGGTAAGCTGACCCTTGACAAATCCGGTTGCCCACCAGTAAAGGTCGTAAGGTCTTGTAAAGATTCTCTTGTAAGGACCTTTGCCGCCTTCGCTGTAATAGCAGTCAAGCTGCATCATAAGCCAGTCGGATTTGTCGGCGCAGTTGAAATGGTTTATATCACCCGTGTTGCCCTGATAGTCATTAAGATCGCAGGTGTAGATACCGATTTCGGCACCGATGAGAAGGAAGCCGTACTGACCCTTCCAGAACTGAATCATATAGTTCTTGTTGTTATATTGGAAACGGATACGTACCTGGTCGATGTGCATGGCAGCAACAGGAGCCCATTTATCATAAACTTCGTTGTAACCAACGTTCTTCTGCCAGCAGTCTTTATCATCGCAGTAGTAGTAGCCGTCATCGGACCAGCGATAACCAAGGAAGGATTGCTGAGCGTTTTCGCCGATCGCATCCTTTACAAAGCCTTCAGGAGATGAATTTGACTTTTTAGTTGTGGTTGTTGTTTTCGCGGGCTTTGTAGTTGTGGTCTTGGGAGTCTGTGCCGCTCTGGTTGTGCCGGAGAAAAGACCTCTTCTTGTAGTAGTGGTGTTGTTGGCTATTGTTGTGGCCACCTGTTTAACGGTACTGAGAACAGAGTTGTTAGCTGCTGTGGGTGCCGCGGCAGTGGGGTCTGCTGCGTTGGCGGCTGAAGGATTGGATATAACAGAGCCGTTTTCGTCAGTAACTGTTTCGGGAATATCATAAGCGTATGAAGGGAAGTCATACTCGTCTGAAATTTCCTCAAACTGTGAAGTGGAAAGGTATGAAACTTCTTCCGTCTGAGAAGCGTTTCTGTTTCTGAGCACGGGAACAGCAGCAATTGCACCGCCGATTACGAGCACAGCGCATACAGCCAGAATTACGATTTTGTTTTTACTCATAATTTAACACTCCTTGAAAGCGTAATAAATAATAATATGATTTATCTGACATCCTGCCAGACATAGATAACATGGTTGCCGAATCTCTTGCAGGTATCCTTGACTGTGGGGTTGAATTCGGATACCTCTTTGAATCCGTTGCTGACAAGACCTTTTTCAAACAGACTTGCCTGAGTTTCATCCTTGAATGTGATTCTGTGAAGAAGTCTGAGAGGGGAGGAGTCTTTCTTGTTTTTCAGCTGTCCGTCAACATATCCTGTTTCCCACCAGTGCTTGCTGTATCTTCTGGTAAGCTGCGGCAGATATTCGCCGTTATCAAACTCATCCCAAAGAACGGTCAGCTCCATATTGAGCCAGTCGCTTTCAGCGGCACAGTTATAGTGGCCGATAGCCGATGTGGTACCCATCGGGCGAGTGTAAATACCGACCTCGCCGCCTACGGTGCCGATATCGCCGGAAATATACTGACCTTTCCACATCTGAATCATATACTGCTTATTATCGTAGTTGAATTTGATTCTTGAGGTTTCAATGCTGAAGTCAATCATCTTTGCGCCTGCATCGTAAAGCACATTGTATCCGAATTTTCTCTGAGCGCAGTCAGGGGCGGTATCATCATTGTAGATGAAATTCTTGGGCCCGATAACTTTATAGCCGAGTTTGGTAAGACCGGCGAAATACATATCGGGGGGGAGCTGGCTTTCGGGAACGGTTGAACCGACCTCGGGAGCCTTGCCGCGTTCAAGATCATCCTGATTCTGCACCGGCACGGTAACATCGTCAATAACAGCAACTACTGTTGTGTTTTCACCGTTATTTACCGTTATTGTTTCTGCTTCGGACGGAGCGGCTGAGGTTGTTGTGGTGGCAGCGGCCGAAGGGGGAACAACAGGAGCCGGCAGAGTCGCCGGGGGCTGTGTCATTCTTGCGGGAAGAGTTGTGGTCGATATGTATTCCTGAGAAAAATCAGAAATCAGCAAATCGGAAACCGTTGTATCCTCCTGCGTGATTGTGCCGATGTCAAGGCTGTTTTCCGTGCCGTAGTCTGAGGGCACTGCTTCAATCACTTTTGCGTTGTTTTTGGCTTTAATGCCGATAACAGCGACAATAGCGACGAGACAGACCGCTGTAAATGCTGTGACTATGGCAGGGATATTTGTTCTTTTCATGAGCAACATCCTTTCCCGTTATATTTTAAGAATTAATTATTTTTGGTGGAGATGGCGGTAATCGAAACCGCGTCCGAAAGACCTTTGCAGGGATTTTCTACGAGTGTATTTTACCGTTTGACATTCCCTCTGCCGCACGCCGGTAAACGGGCTTACGGTTTCAGTAGACGAATTGTGCGTGACGGGCTATTCGCCGTTACCCGTGCACGTTCACTGCTGATCGACGCCTCTTGCAAAGCCGCAGTACTCTTTGCAGAGACGGCTGCTTAATTAAGCAGCGAGAGAAACTGTAGTTTCGTCGTTTAAATTTAAGTTGCGGATTTTATAGCAGCCCCGCCCTGCTACTCGCTTATCCGGGCTCGGATCCCCCGTCGAAATCCTTTCATCCCCATATTTCATTTGAGCAGAGAACGCTGAATGTTTCTCTGCGCGTCTTTCTGTGCAGCCGCTTCGCGCTTGTCATAGAGTTTTTTGCCTTTGCAGAGACCTATCTCAACCTTGGCGCGTCCGTTTTTAAAGTAAACGCTCAGCGGAATAAGGGTCAGGCCCTGCTGCTTCACCTGTGAGTAGAGATTTTTTATTTCACGCTTATGCATAAGCAGGCGTTTAACTCTCAGAGGGTCGCGGTTAAAAATATTACCCTGTTCATAGGGGCTGATATGCATACCGTTGATAAATATCTCGCCGCCTTTAATTGAGCACCAGGCATCCTTGAGATTGAGTCTGCCCTGCCTTATTGATTTGACTTCCGTTCCGAAAAGCTCAATGCCGGCCTCATATTTTTCAAGCACGAAGTACTCGTGGTAAGCTTTTTTGTTTTGCGCCACGGGCTTTATACCTTCGTTTTTTGCCATTTGCTGTCCTTTCAGTCAAAAATATGTGTATATATTTAAAAAAATTGTTGCATAAATAAAGTAAATTATTTATTGTTTTGTCTTTTCTTTGCGTAAAAATCTCTTTTTGAGAGTTTCTCCCGGGCGATTCTTTTTTCGTTTGCCTCCCGTTTTGCTCTGACCTTGGAAAGAGGTTTGCCTTTTTTTGCCTGTTTGGCAGTCTTTTTCTTTTTGCCTTCGGCAAGAGACTCAATCTTTTTGTAGAGAACAATAACTCCGCCGATAATCTGTATTACCTCGCAGCCGGTCGCTGCGGCAAGCTTGTCTGCTGTTTCTCTCGGGGTTTCGGGGGATGATTCAAGCAAAACCTTTACCTTAATGAGCTCTTTGGTGTTGAATGCGTCAAGAGTCTGCTTTACCACTCCGTCGGATATTCCGCCCTTGCCTATCTGAAACTCCGGCTCAAGGCTGTTTGCCTGCGCTCTGAACTGAGCTCTTTCTTTACCTGTCATTTTTTGTCTCCGATCTTTGATGCAAGCGCGTTTAACGCCTTGCCTCTGTGGCTGATTGCGTCTTTTTGCCCGCTTGTCAGCTGAGCCATAGAGATTTTATATCCGTATTCCTCGGGAAGGAAAACGGGATCATAGCCGAATCCTGAGCTGCCTTTGGGCTCAAAAGCTATTCTGCCTTTACATTCGCCGCGTGAATAAACCGTTTTACCGTCCGGGTAGCAGCAGCATATTACGCTCACAAAAGCGGCAGTTCTTTTTTCCTCAGGCACATCTTTAAGATTATTCAAAAGAAGGGCGTTGTTCATTTCGTCGTTTCCGTGTTCGCCGGCATATCTTGCCGAATAAACTCCCGGCGCGCCGCCGAGATAATCAACCGTAAGCCCGGAATCGTCCGCAATGCAGGGCAGCCCGCTCTCTCTGCAGCCGCTCTCGGCTTTTAGAAAAGCGTTTTCCTCAAAAGTGGTGCCTGTTTCTTCAACATCTGTGAGTTCAATTCCCAGATCACTGTCTGTGAATATGTTAATACCCAGCGGGGAGAGAATCCGGACAAGTTCATTTTTCTTTTTTTGATTATGGGTTGCGATTATGTAATCCATAATGTTACTCGTCTTCCTCTTTTTCTTCAAAAAGGCTTTCGGCAAAATCCTGAGGAATAAACGGTCTCAGGTCATCAATACCTTCACCTACGCCTATAAATTTGACGGGAACTTTAAGATCGTTCTTGATTGCGAGCACAACTCCGCCTTTGGCCGTGCCGTCAAGCTTGGTAAGAATAATGCCGGTTATTTCGGCGCAGTCCAGGAATTCCTTTGCCTGATTAACCGCGTTCTGACCTGTGGTTGCGTCAAGGACAAGGAGTATTTCTCTGTCCGCGTAGGGGAGAAGTTTATCCATAACCCTGTAGATTTTGTTGAGTTCATCCATAAGGTTCTTTTTGTTATGAAGCCTTCCTGCTGTGTCGCAGATGATTATATCGGCGTTTCTTGCCTTGCCTGCTTCTATGGTGTCAAATACAACAGCGGCAGGGTCGGCGCCTTCCCTGTGCTTGACTATGTCAACTCCGGCCCTGTCTGCCCAGATTTCAAGCTGGTCTATAGCGGCGGCTCTGAAGGTATCGGCAGCCCCGAGGATTACTTTTTTACCTTCGGCTTTGAACATTGCAGCCATCTTACCTATGGAAGTGGTTTTGCCTACGCCGTTTACGCCGATAACAAGAATGACAGAGGGGACGGTTATCATATCGACCTCTTCGCCGCCGGAGAGGATATCGGAAACGATGTTTTTAATTTCCTGTTTTACGTCTTTTGCCTTGTGAAGATTCTTTTTGAAAACTTCATCTCTGAGACGCGATACAATTTCTTCAGATGTAGTTACGCCGACATCAGCCATAATGAGAATTTCTTCAAGATCCTCATAAAATTCGTCGTCGATTTCGTTCTTGCCGTAAAGAGCCGAGTTTATGGCGCCGGACATACTGTCTCTCGTTTTTTTCAGCCCTTTATTGAGTTTATTGAAGAAACCCATTTATTATTGCTCCTTGGAATTCTTTATAATATTGTCGAGGGTTCTCTTAAGCGAAGAGTCTGATTCGAGCATCTTTGCAGTCTGTTTTACCGCATAGTGAATAGCGGTTCTGTCTCTTCCGCCGAAGTACTCGCTGATTTCCTGCTGAGTGAGATCTGTGCATTCCTTGACCGCGTATATGGCAATCTGCCTTGCGTTGGCGGTCTTGGCATCTTTTTTCTTGGAAATGATATCGTCTTTGGATACTCCGAATGTTCTTGCGCTTTCGGATATAAGTTTGTTGACAAGCTCAGAAACGGGGAGGCCTTCACTTGCGATATCTCTTATCGCGCTCTGAGCAACGGATATTGTTACGGGACCGCCTTCAAGATTTACAAGAGCGTAAATCTTCTTTACAACGCCTTCAAGCTGCCTGATATTGGTTTTGACCTTTTCGGCAATAAAGTCTGTTACTTCGTTGGGAATATCAAGGCCGAGATGATTTGCCTTTCTTTGAACTATGGCAACTCTTGTCTCAAAATCGGGCGGCTGGATATCGGCTATAAGTCCCCACTCAAATCTTGTCCTTAGTCTTTCGTCAAGAACGGCTATATCCTTCGGAGTGGAATCGGATACGAGAACTATCTGTTTGTGGTCTTCCCAAAGTGCGTTGAATGTGTGGAAAAACTCCTCCTGTGTCGAGGGCTTGCCGGCAATAAACTGTATATCGTCAACAAGCAGCACGTCACAGTTTCTGAACTTGTCGTGAATGGAGTTCATATCCTGCTTTCTTATGCCTTCAACGATGAGATTGACAAATTCTTCTCCTCTTGTAAAAACAATTTTTGCATCCGGATTTCTCTCGAGAATTTCATTTCTGATGGCGCATAGGAGGTGGGTTTTGCCCAGGCCCGATGAGCCGTGGATGAAAAGGGGATTATACTCATCAACCGGTTTTTCGGCAACGGCCTTTGCCGCGGCGTAGGCAAATCTGTTTGAAGAGCCCACAACGAAAGTATCAAATGTGTTGCGCTCTCCGTCGGAGTCAAGCAAATCCGAGCCTGCGGAGGTGTCTATATTTGAAATAACCTTGTCAGGGTCTATTATTTCAATCTCGGGTACAAAGCCGAGCACGGATTTGAAGGCCTCGGCAAGATCGGCGCCGAACTGTTTTTCGATAGTTGTCTTTTTGAATTCGCTGACGGCAAGCTCAACTTTGAGCCCGTCAAAGCTTACAATCTCTATAGGTGCAAACCAGACATTGTAAATTACATCATTGAGTGAACGCCTGAGCTCATCACACACCAGGCTCCACATCTCATTTAACGATTCCATAGGTTTTCTCTCCCGAATAATTTTAACAATAGTATTTCACTATATATTTTTAACGATTATATAATATAACACAGTTTTTCAAACTTTTCAACAGAAAATTTCACTTTTTTGGAAAGGGGGAAAAATCGGATGAAAAATTAATGTGATTCACGCGATTTAACCATATTCACGAAAAAAACCATTGACTTTTATACATATTGTGTAATATAATATCAAAACTGAGGGTCGATTGCTTATTTGCCCTCGAACTGAGTCAATATGACCGCTCCGGCTTATTCGGGCGGTTTACACTAATTTGAATGGAGGTTATATCTGTGAAAAGAACTTATCAGCCCAAGAAGCGTCATCGCAAGATGGAGCACGGATTCCGCAAGAGAATGTCCGACAGAAACGGCCGTAAGGTACTTGCCCGCCGCAGGGCCAAGGGCAGAAAACAGCTTACCTATTGATTGAACTTTTATGTCTGATGTTCAAACTTTAAAGCAAAACACCGAGTTTCACAGAGCATACGGCAGGGGCAAAAGCGTCAGCTCGCCCGTGCTTGTTACTTATGCTGTAAAGAGCCGTTTCCCTTATTGCCGTATAGGTATCACCACATCCAAAAAGATAGGAAATGCCGTTGAAAGAAACAGATGTCGCAGAATAATCAAAGCGGCCTATGTTTCTTTATCGGGCAGATGCAGCGGCGGCTGGGATATTGTTTTTGTTGCAAGGTTCAGGACTAAAGGCATAAAAATGCAGGCGCTTGCCCGCACAATGGAAAACCAGCTCACCGCGCTGGGAATTATTGAAGACACATCGGGAAAAGACTGATATGAAACATATTCTGATTGCGCTTATTCGTTTTTACCGGAAGCATATTTCACCTCACCTTCCTCCTATGTGCAGGTATTATCCGACCTGCTCACAGTATGCTCTGGAAGCAATCAGTGTTCACGGAGCACTTAAGGGCTCCGCGCTTGCCTTTCTCAGACTGATGAGATGCAATGTCTTTTTCCCGGGCGGATATGACCCGGTTCCGCCAAAAAAACACAGACATCCGGAGGATAAGAAATGACCGGACTATATCATGTTTTAGGTGTTCCTTTCGGCTATATTCTCTATTTTCTCTATCATACGATAGCTTTTGAGAATTACGGTATTGCGATAATAATGCTTACTTTTATCGCAAGACTCTTCATGCTTCCTACTACCATTCATCAGCAGAAAGGTATGGCTAAAACTCAGCGGATTCAGTCTAAAGTCCGCAAAATACAGGAAAAATATGCCGGCGACCAGAGAAAGATTCAGGAAGAGACACAGGCTCTTTATTCCAGAGAGGGTTATAACCCCATGAATGCCGGCTGCGCACCGATGGCAGTTCAGTTTTTACTTCTTTTCGGACTCATTGGAGCAATTTACTATCCTCTGAGCAATTTCCTGCACATTGACGAAGCTCAGATTTCCATCCTTACAGAAGGACTTAAAACTCTTGATATCGGCGCACTGACCAAAAGCCCCCATCTGAACGAACTCTTTGTAATTGAAAACATCAAAGAGCTTGCTTTCCTTAAAGAGCAGGGCCTTTCCGAAGGTGTGTACAATACGATTCTTGAAATCAAAAACGGCGGTCACTTTGATTTCCTCGGCATTTCGCTTGGCGATATACCGATGAATTATACCGGCGGGTTCCATAAAATATGGCTTATTCCCGTCCTTTCCACCGTTACGACCCTTGCAACCAGTTTTTACTCTTTCTTCAGACAGAAGCAGACCAACAACAATCCTGCTGCCGGTAAATCCATGGGATGTATGACCATAGGTATGGCGGCAATGTCCTTATATTTTGTTGTACGCTTCCCGGCCGGTATCGGTCTTTACTGGATTGCTTCAGGTCTTTTCGGATTTATTTCCACCGTCGTTATCGGAAAAATCTATTCTCCCAATAAAGTCCTTTCAAAACTTATGGTTGAGGAAACGGTTGAGCGCCGCTCAAGAGAAAACAGCTTGAAGCTTGTTGCGGCGGAGAAAGAAAAAGAAGACAATACGTAATTCAGGTGGTGTTATCCTTGAAAAAAATAGAAGTAATAGCTTCCGGCTCCACTATTGAGGAGGCAAGAGCGTCTGCTGTTGAGCAGCTTAATGCTCCTGAAGAAGCCGAAGTCAAAATTGAAATAATATCCGAGGGTAAGGGCAAAATCCTCGGCTTATTCGGCGGCAGCCCCGCTGAAGTGAAGGCTTATTACGAAGTTGAATCCGACGATTTTGAAAAAGTGAAAGCATACATTGATACCATTCTCAGAAGTCTCGGTATCAATGATTCCGAAATCAACATTTCCGTTGAGGGCGAAGATCTCAGAATCAATGTTTCCTGCCAGGAAGATTACGGCTCGGTAATCGGCAGAAGGGGTGAAACACTCGATGCTATTCAGTATCTTGTCCGCCTTGTTGTAAACCGCGAAAATGATTCATTCAAGCATATTTCAATAAATGTCGGTAACTATCGTGAAAAAAGAGAAGCAACTCTCAAGGCTCTTGCCAAAAAGAATGCTTCAAGAGTCAGAAAGTACGGCAGAAATGTTGTGCTTGAGCCGATGAATCCCTATGAGCGCAGAATTATCCATACAACAATTCAGGAAATCGAGGGCGTAACCTCACATTCTGTCGGCAGCGATGACGAGAGAAAGGTTGTCATTACCCTTGAGGACGGCGTCAAGCCTTTGCAGGGCGGCGGGAATTATAACAGAAACCGCGGCGGAAACTACAACCGCGGCAGAGGCAGAAACGGCGGATATAACGGTCAGAAGAAAGCCCCCGAGGCTGACCCCAACAGAGCTCCCAAAAAGGACTTTGAGGGTTCGCTTTACGGCAAAATTGAAGTCTCCAACGATTCTGCTGAATAATCAACTGCAATCTTAAATATTGTTTTTTTACTCCGGAAACGGTTGTCTTTTCCCGTTTCCGGAGGCTTTTTATCTTACTGTCAATGATTACTCATTTGTTAATTTATGTTTAAAAATCATACACTCTATTGTATTTTTTTATGAATTACATTATAATAACAGCAAGTAAGAAACCGGAGGATTTTATTATGAAAAAAACAATTGCCGTTATTCTTGCCGTTGTGATTGCGCTCGCCGCCGGCGTCGGAATCGGCTACAAAGTGTTTGTGTTCAAAGCAGAAAAAGATAAGACCAAAAAGGTTTATGACGAAGAGATTCAGGTGACATTCTCCGACGTGACTATAGGAGAATCGATTTTCTACAGCATAGATAAGAATAAATCCAGATGGAGCGACAGCCTTGTCAATGTTTACGGCATGAGTGAAAAACAGAGAGACAGCCTTATCAATACTCCCGAAAACTGGCTTGCTTTCAACCTGTTTGTTGATGTGCTTAATCCCAATGACAAGCAGATACTTGTGGGCAATATCGAAGTGCCCGATAACGGCAAAAACGGGCTTTTCTTCCAGTCTGTTCTTGACGGTCAGCATGTTTTGGAAAAGAACGTTTCCGCCCAGCTTCCCATTTATGTATTTCTAGATGACAATAATCCCTCTCTTGATGAGGTCACGGATATGATCAAGGGTATGGATATTTATATAAAGTATGTTCCGATGCCCGATGATATCGAGGAAGAGATTCCCGAAGAATCATATCAAACTGCAAAGGTTGAGTTCTGATGTCTTTTTTCAGAAAATTCAAGTCTCCTTCGGGAGCTCCCGAATATATAATTGCAGGTCTTGGCAATCCCGGAGCGAAATATGAGACTTCGCGGCACAACTCCGGCTTTATGTTTATAGACTTGTTTGCCGACAGGCACTCAATCAAAGTAAACAAGCTCAAGTTCAGGGCTCTGACCGCCGTTGCCGAGATAAACGGAGTAAAATGCCTTGTAATGAAGCCCCAGACCTTTATGAACAACAGCGGTGAAAGTATCAGTGAGGCGGCCTCGTTTTACAAGATTCCGCCCGAAAAAATAATCGTCATTTTTGATGATATTTCAATTCCCTGCGGAGCTCTGAGAATAAGGCGTAAAGGCACCGACGGAGGCCACAACGGTATAAAGAGCATAATTTACCATCTCAATTCCGATTGCTTCCCGAGAGTCAAGCTCGGCATAGGAGCAAAGCCGAGGCCTGATTATGATCTTGCGGATTGGGTTCTTTCTTCATTCAGCAAAGATGAGATGAAGATGATGAGAGATGCAGCCGATAAAGCGGTGGGCGCTGTCGAAATAATGCTTACGGGCGATATAGACTGCGCGATGAATAAATTTAACAGCTGATTGACAGGACAGTGATTATATGCCCTCATTGAATATTGTGCTTGTTGAGCCGCAGATTCCTCAGAATACCGGCAATATAGCCCGTACCTGCGCCGCAACCGGCGCCCGCCTTCATCTCGTGGAGCCGATGGGCTTCAGGGTCGATGACGCAAAGCTTAAAAGAGCCGGCCTTGATTACTGGCATCTGCTCGACATTACATATTACGATAACCTTGATGATTTTTTCTCAAGAAACCGGGACGGCAGCTTTTACTTTTTCTCGACAAAAGCTGAAAATATATATTCCGACATAGAATATCCCGACAACTGCTACCTTGTTTTCGGCAAGGAGACGGCAGGTCTTCCAGAAAGCCTGCTTTATGAAAACCATGACAGGTGTGTTCGTCTTCCGATGATAAACAATACCGACGCGCGCAGCCTCAATCTGTCAAACTCGGTAGCCGTGGGAACTTATGAAGTGCTCAGACAGTGGGGCTTTCCCGAACTTCTTACTAAGGGAAAGCTTACAAAATACAACTGGTAAAATTCCGGAAAGGATTTCAAAATGAAAAAACTGTTTTCTTTGTTAATGATAATCTGTGTTATCTTTGCCCTCGCTTCCTGCGGCAGAGTGCCGACCGGAGAAATAACAACATCAACCGAGAAATTCTCGTTTGAAAATCCGCTCGGCAATAAAGCCGAAACAGTTTCTGAAAAAGAAGAAGCCGAGCAGGCCGATGAAGAACCGGGCGAAAACACTTCAGCCGCTTCAAAAGACGGCAATATGGATGTAATAACCCATTCTTATTATAAATACGGTGAAAACTATGCTTCAATCAGCGCCGTGCATGTTGACAGCGGCAATTTCACCGTCAGCCTTTTCGGCAAGCTTGATGTCAAGGTAATCAGAATCGGCTCCCGTTCTTCAGATATGCTTATCGGATACAAAGCCTATGACGCATCGGGAGAGCTTATAAGAGATACTTATGTAAAGGCCGATCTCAAAGGTGCCTTCCCCGGAAAAACAATAAAGGATGTTGTTTTTGACGTTCCTTATAACACAGCGAAACTTGAGTTTACAGACTATGTCGAAGAGTAATAATCCCATCAGACACTTGCTGAAATAAACGGAGGTTATGCAAATGAAAACTGCTGTAAAATATATATCGTTACTGCTTGTGCCGGTATTCTGTGCGGCAATGCTTGCCGTGAGCGCATCTGCGCTTGACAGCGTACCCGGAATGAGCTTTACGCTCAGCGGAAGCGGATATGCCGTTAATTCAATCGGCAATCTTGCCGGTGAAAATGTAATCATTCCTTCTGTGTATAATGATAAACCGGTAGTTGCTGTTAATAAAGAAGCGGCAAAGGATAATTCCGTTATTAAATCCGTTGTTATTCCCGCTTCTGTTACAGTTGTCGGTGAGCAGGCGTTTTACGGGTGCTCCAATCTTCAAAGAGCAGAGTTTGCAGCCGGCGAATCCGAAGTGATAATCCGCGCAAAGGCATTCTCTCATTGCATCTCGCTTGAGTCGGTTACATTACCTGAGATAACTTCTGTTATGCCCGAATGCTTCAAGGATTGTATATCTCTGTCTTCCGTTATTCTCCCCGAAGAGGTAACTACAATAGGCAACGAAAGCTTTATGAACTGCGGTCTGACTTCGTTTAATATTCCGGCCGCTGTAGTTTCAATCGGCAAAAGCGCTTTCAACAGCTGCGCATCACTTGAATCTTTCAGCGTTGCTCCCGGCAACCGGAATTATAAGGCAGTTGACGGCGTACTGTTTACGACAGACGGAAAAGAGCTTTTGCAGTATCCTATTGCAAAGACCGCATCATCATACTCTGTGCCCTCCGGCACCGAGGTTGTTTGTGACGGCGCGTTTTCATTTTCCGGGCTTACTTCGGTGACTCTTCCGTCGGGCATTTCTTCACTCGGCGATTATGCGTTCAGCAACAGCCGTTCCCTTTCCTCAATCAATTTCCCGGACGGCCTTAATAAAATAGGCGCTAACGCATTTCTTAACTGCGGTAATCTTAAAACCATTACCATCCCTTCCTCAGTCACTTCCTTTGACAACGCTTTTGTAGGAAGCGGTCTTGAATCGGTTACTTTTGCCGGCGGATTAAAGAAGATTTCTTCCAATGCATTCAAGGATTGTGTTTCGCTTAAATCAGTTTCAATCGGTGACGGCTTAACCGAGATTCAGTACGGCGCTTTTAACGGCTGCTCAGGTCTTGAGAGCGTATACATTCCGGCGTCTGTTACTTCAATCGGCAACGCCGCGTTTGACGGCTGCACATCACTTAAACTGACTGTTGATTCAGGCAGCTATGCAGAGAATTACGCAAAAGCCAATTCACTCCCGTATCAGCTCAATGAAGAACCCGTACCCGAGGAGGTTTCGGTTTCAATCAAGGCGTTCAGACGAGAAAGGAGCGAAGGCTACAAAACTTCAATTACATTCCACGCGGATGTAAAAGCTCCTGCAGGTTATACGCTTTACTGGGTTGTCGGCGCAAAAGAATACAAAGATAACGGTACACTCTCATATAAAGTGTCTTCCCCCACGGATTCCTATACAATCAGATGTAAGCTCGTTTCAGGCGGCAATACGGTTGAATCCGATACTGAAACAGTTAATATCAGCCACAACTTTTTTGCGAAAATAGTTTACTTCTTCAGAAGCATTTTTGCTTCGGGCAAGCTTAATTTAGAACAGATATGACAGCCGGAAACAGATACTTATACCGGGTATCGGTCAACGGAATAACAAATGATTACCTTAAATTCGGGCAGGGCGCCAATGTGCTTGTAATCCTGCCCGGTTTAAGTGTTCAGAGCGTTATGCCGCTGGCGGACAGTATAGTTAAGTCTTACGATATATTTGCAAGTGACTTTACCGTTTATCTTTTTGATAGGCGAAAGAATCTGCCCGCTGATTACAGCATATATGACATTGCCGAAGACACATATAATGTGCTTAAAGCTCTTGATCTTGAAAACATCTGCCTGTTCGGAGCTTCTCAGGGCGGCATGGCTGCAATGGTGCTTGCGAGCCGTCACGGTGATATTGTCAAAAAAGCCGTTTTCGGGTCAGCGTCACCGTATATTGATTTAGGTAATGACGGAGTTGTAAGGTCCTGGATATCTCTTGCGCAAAAAGGTGATTGGGTCAGTCTTGCTCTTGACTTTGCTGCAAAGCTCTATCCCCGGGATGTTTTTGAAAATTACAGGGAGGTCTTTGCCGCCTCTGCACAGCAGTACACTCAAGAGGATATCCGCAGGTTTATTACTCTTGCCAAAGGCACCCTCGGATTTGATATACGCTCAGAGCTTAATAAAATCAAATGCCCTGTGCTTGCGCTCGGCTCTCGCGACGATAATGTGCTCGGTCAGGAAGGCACTCTTGAAACTTCCCGGCTGCTCGCAAACACTGATAATTGCGAAGCGTATATTTATGACGGATTCGGGCATGCTTCCTTTGATACAGCGCCGGATTACAAGGAACGAATGTACCATTTTTTTATGAAAAATCCGTAAAAATATTTATTATTTAAGTCGGATAATCTTCGCAAAAAAATTTGGAAAAAACTATTGACAAATTGAAAATACGGTGTTAGAATGCAGAAAACCGATGAAGAAGAGTGAGTAGGTTTTATCAACTTTATTTCAGAGAGCCGTGGGCGCTGTGATCACGGTATAAAGCATAAATCCGAATGGGCTTCCGAGGGCGAGCAGAAATGATATGTTCAGAGTATGTGAGACGGAGTAACTTCTCCGTAATCAAAAAGCTGCATATGATGGTATGCGTTGAGTGGGTGCGTAATCAAGCGCATCAAGCAGGGTGGTACCGCAGGAAATGATATTGTTCCTGTCCCGGCAAATTGTCGGGGCAGGTTTTTTGTTTTCCCCGATATAAGTCAGGCGATTCAAAAAATTCTATTTGAAAGGAAGAGAAAAAAATGGCAAACGAGAAAATCCCTTACAAAGTTTATCTTGAAGAAAACGAGATGCCCAAGGCATGGTACAATGTGCGAGCTGATATGAAGAAAAAACCGGCTCCGCTTCTCAATCCCGGCACACATGAACCCATGAAAGCCGAGGAGCTTGCTCCTGTTTTCTGTGATGAGCTTATTCAGCAGGAACTTGACAACGATACACCGTATTTTGATATACCCGAAGAAATAAAGGAATTTTACAAAATGTATCGTCCGTCTCCGCTTGTCAGAGCTTACTGCCTCGAAAAGAAGCTCGGCACCCCCGCGAAGATATACTACAAGTTTGAGGGCAACAACACAAGCGGGTCCCATAAGCTTAACTCCGCAATCGCTCAGGCATATTACGCTAAAAAGCAGGGCCTTAAAGGCCTTACCACAGAGACCGGCGCCGGTCAGTGGGGCACGGCTCTTTCTATGGCATGCGCATATCTCGGACTTGACCTTAAAGTGTTTATGGTTAAGGTTTCGTATGAACAGAAGCCCTTCCGCAGAGAAGTGATGCGCACCTATGGTGCGGATGTCACGCCTTCTCCCTCAGAGACCACCAATATCGGCCGCAAGATTCTTGCCGAGCATCCCGGCACAAACGGCTCTCTCGGCTGTGCTATTTCCGAGGCTGTTGAAGTTGCAACCACTACACCGGGATACAGATATGTTCTCGGCTCTGTTCTCAATCAGGTTCTCCTGCATCAGAGCGTTATCGGCCTTGAAACAAAAACCGCGTTTGATAAAATCGGCGTTAAACCCGATATGATTATCGGATGCGCAGGCGGCGGCTCAAATCTCGGCGGCCTTATTTCTCCCTTTATGGGCGAAAAGCTCAGAGGCGAAAATGATTATCAGATTATTGCTGTTGAACCCGCGTCCTGCCCGAGCCTTACCAGAGGCGTTTATGCCTATGATTTCTGCGATACAGGTATGGTTTGCCCGCTTGCCAAGATGTACACTCTCGGCAGTGATTTCATACCCGCTCCCAATCACGCAGGCGGACTCAGATATCACGGTATGAGCCCCATTATCTCCGAACTCTATGATCAGGGTCTTATTGAGGCGAGAAGCGCCGCTCAGACCGAGGTTTTTGAAGCCGCGGAGTATTTTGCGAGATGTGAAGGTATTCTTCCCGCTCCCGAGAGCTCACACGCAATCAAGGTTGCTCTTGATGAGGCGAAAAAGTGCAAGGAAACAGGCGAAGAGAAGACCATCGTATTCGGCCTTACCGGCACGGGTTACTTTGACCTTTACGCATATCAGAAGTTCAATGACGGTGTTATGGACGACTATATTCCCACCGACGAAGAGCTTGCGAAATATGTTTCAAAGCTTCCCAAAATTGACTGATAAATAATATATTTAAAGCATCTGCCGCAAAACGGCAGATGCTTTTCTGTTACGCTGTTATGTTTAATTATATGATGGTATTGCGATTATTCAGCCGGCTTTTCAGCTGCTCTTTTGTTGTGTATGCCGTTGAGCGCGCAGCCGACTCCGAAGAATACACCTGAGAGAACGACTACCACCGCCACAAGAAGGAGTATCCCGATTGCGCCGTTGTATGGCTGATCCCTGAGACCGGGGATAAATGACCACATCTGCTGACCGTTGAGGAAAGGATAAGGATAAAAGCCGTCAACAGAGCCCCAGATGATGCACATAATAAAGTAGCAGATAGGATAAATCAGATAGGCGAGAGCATATTTGACTTTGGGTATTTTTCTCATTTCTACAGGGAAAAACCAGAAAGCCGTGAAAAATACGGGAGTTATAAGGTGATCCCAGATGTTTACTACATTTGAAAACCACATTCCGCCCGTGCTCACACCGTTTATTTCTGTGGGGAACGATGAACTTGAGGGGAGCAGGACAGCGAAATAAATAATTCCGGTGACGGCTATATTAACCGTTATTGCTCCTCTTAGAATCTCTTTGTGGGTAAATTTATAAAGCTTTTCGCTGCCGAGAACACCGATGCCGAAAAGAATCAGAAAAATGTCAACAAGGATGTTTGACTCATTGGTGAACATACGCAGAAATGCAGCGCCGCTCGGGGCGGTGATAACCTGGTTTTCAAGCAGGTAATCCCTGAATGGAAGCAAGATATTGTTATAGCTTATAATGTGATGCCCCATGATAAGAAGGCCTGTTATGCCGTAAATAACGGCAAAAACCGCAAAGCCTTTTTTTTCGATAATTGACTTTGAATCTGACATTTTTATCTCTCCATTCCTGTTTTTATACATTAAATCTGAACAGCACAACATCGCCGTCCTTCATAACGTAATCCTTACCTTCGGAGCGTACAAGGCCTTTTTCCTTTGCGGCGGCCATTGAGCCCATTCTGATTAAATCATCATAAGCGATGACTTCGGCCCGTATGAATCCTCTTTCAAAATCAGAGTGAATTTTGCCCGCTGCCTGAGGAGCTTTTGTGCCTTTGGTGATTGTCCAGGCTCTGACCTCCGGCTTGCCCGCGGTAAGGTATGAAATCAGGCCGAGCAGACTGTAACTTTTTTTGACTAGCAAATCAAGACCTCCGCTCTCTATGCCCAGATCGGCGAGAAACATTTCTTTCTCTTCTTTATCGAGAGAGGATATTTCCGCTTCAAGCTCTGCGCAGATGGGGAGCACTTCGCTGCCTTCAGCAGCTGCGATTTCACAAACTTTAAGGTAATTTGCGTTTTTTTCTATGCCCTGAGAAAAGTCAGATTCGCTCATATTGCAGGCGTATATAACAGGTTTCGCAGTAAGCAGAGCGACCTCAGCGAGCCACTTGCTCTCGTTTTCATCGCATTCTATATTACGTGCGGGTATGTTGCTTTCGAGAGCTTCTTTGACACGGGTCAGGAAATCAAACTCAGCGGCGAATGATTTGTCTCCTCGCATTGATTTGCCAACCTTTTCCATACGGCGCTCAATCATTTCAATATCGGAAAAAATAAGCTCGAGATTTATGGTTTCAATATCTCTTGCCGGGTCGATTGTTGCGTCAACATGGACTATATCGTCGTCTTCAAAGCATCTGACCACGTGAATAACCGCGTCAACTTCTCTTATATGTGAAAGGAATTTATTGCCGAGGCCTTCGCCTTTTGAAGCTCCGCGAACAAGACCTGCAATATCAACAAACTCAATTATGGCCGGCGTGATTTTATCGGGGCTGTACATTTCGGCCAGCTTGTCAAGCCGCTCATCGGGCACGGCAACCACACCCACGTTCGGCTCAATTGTGCAGAATGCGTAGTTTGCGCTCTGTGCTCCGGCGTTGGTTATTGCGTTGAAAAGGGTGCTTTTACCTACATTCGGCAGGCCTACAATGCCGAGTTTCATTAAATCAAATCCTTTCGGATAAATATTTAAAATAATTATACTCTAACGGTTCTCAAAATACAATATTTTTTTAATAATCACTTTACAAACATATTTGTTTTATAGTATATTATATTAGTAAAAATGTAATTAAATTGAGGTATTGTTTCCAAATGACTAATGAGAAAAACGGCCGGTCACAGTTCTCCAGAACTGAGATGATTACAGGCAGTGAAGCGACAGAAATACTCTTGCGTAAATCAGTCATCATTTTCGGGCTCGGAGGAGTAGGTTCTTATGCCGCCGAAGCGGTGGCGAGAGCCGGAGTCGGCAATATTGCCCTGGTAGATAACGATGTTGTTTCCCTTTCCAACCTCAACCGTCAGCTTTGCGCTCTTCACAGCACTGTCGGTATGCTTAAAACACAGGTCGTTTCCTCCCGTATAATGGATATTAACCCCGAATGCAATGTTGATTGCTTCAATGAATTCTATCTTCCCGGTTCCGAAACCTCAATTGATCTTTCCCGCTATGATTATGTAATTGATGCCATAGATACCGTTAAGGCCAAAATCGGGCTTGCGGTCAGATGCTCTGAGCTGAATGTGCCGCTTATTTCCGTTATGGGCACCGGCAACAAGCTTGACCCTTCCCGCTTCCTTATTTCGGATATTAATAAAACTTCCGTTTGCCCTCTCTGTAAGGTTATGAGATACGAGCTGAGAAAACTCGGAGTTAAAAAGCTCAATGTGGTCTGGTCTCCCGAGGAGCCGGTCAAGACTGAAAAAAACCCGGAGAATGATAACGGAAGGATTCCCGGCAGCCTACCTTTTGTTCCCGGAGCCGCGGGGCTTCTTGCCGCTTCAAAAGTTATTAAAGATATGATTGGAATTTAATATGAAAAAACTTCTGTCTCTTGCAATCTGCATATTTTTAATTGTGCTCTCGCTTTCTTCCTGCGGTGAACCCGCCGGGGAGGAGGAGGACACTTCTTTCTCATTCGCTCAGGATGAAAACACATCCAATCTAACTTTGGCTTATACAAAAAGCGATTCTCTTAACCCCTATGAGGCAGAGTCGCAGATTAACTCACGTATTTCAACTCTTGTTTTTGACGGGCTGTATAAGCTCGATTCTTCATATAAGCCTCTTCCGTGTATTGCAAAGGCATATTCCATTAACGGGCTTTCCGTTTCAGTGATACTTGATAATGTCTTTTTCAGTGACGGCACCAGGGTCACCCCGGCCGATATTGAGTATTCGTTTTATGCCGCAAAAGATTCCGATTATTATTCTTCACGGCTTGATAATTTCATTGAGCTCTATGTTTCCGGTGACAATATAGTGATGATAACCATGGAGCGCGCGGACCCGTATGTGGCCGGCTGTCTTGATTTCCCGATAGTAAAGCTCAACAGGAATGATGAAGAGCTTCCCATCGGCTCAGGCAGATACAAATATGCCAGGGACGGCGAAAACCTTTATCTTGTGGTCAACACCAACAAAAGCAACTTTAACCCCGCCATCAAAACAATCGCGCTTGAGGCTGTTCACGATTCGGAGTATCTTGACAGCAGCCTCGTTGTGGGCAACACCGCAATCTTCTATGACGACCTGAGCAGCGGCACTTATAACCGAATAAATGCTACAACCGTTGAGATGGGGATGAATAATGAAATATATCTCGGATTCAATCCACATTCATCGTTTTTTGATATTAAAGAAATCAGGCAGGCGGTAAGCCTGTGTATTGACAGAGACAAGGCGGTTTCCGGCGCTTTTCAGAGCCACGCCAGGGGAGCGGCTCTGCCGTTCAATCCTGACTGGTTCGCTATATCTTCTCTTTCATCCGGCAATCCGTATGACCTTGAAAAGGCAAAGGAACTGGTTGAAGAAAGCGGAATTGAGCCGAGAAGCGATGAAGTGATTATACTGTATAATTACGAAAACGGCTTCAAGAAGGAGCTTGCCGCCTATGTGGAAGAGTGCCTTGATTCTTTGGGCTTCATCGCACGCAAAATGGGTGTGGAAGCCGAGTCATACAGGAGCGAGATAAGAAACGGCAACTATGATATTTACATAGGGGAATGTATTCTTACTCAGAATATGGACCTTTCGCCTCTGTTCAGCGGACCTGCAAGCTATGGCTTTGCTCAGGGCAGCGAAAGCGATACAAGATATAATACATTTCTTGAAGGCAACTGCGAAATAATAGATTTTATCAATACATTCAACAGCGATATGCCTTTTGTTCCCGTTTGCTTCAGAAACGCTGTTGTTTCATATACCAGAGCCATTTACGGCGATTTTGCCCCCTGTGACTGCGACATATTCTACGATATAGAATCCTGGAGTATAAGATGACGGATATTTATTCGGATATTTCTCTGCTCAGCGGCGTGGGAGCAAAGCGAAAAGAACTGCTCGCCAAAATGGGTATCTGCACCATTTACGACCTGCTGACATTTTTTCCGAGAGCTTATGAGGATTACAGCAGAATATATACAATAAAAGATGCGCCGCTCAACACAAATGTATGTGTGCGGGCGTATGTCGGCTCTGTAGCGCGTGAGCATTATATACGAAAAGGGATGACAACCTACAAGTTCGATGTCACTGACGGCGAATCCGTAATGGATATAACTTTTTTCAATAACAAATATGCCGCGCAGTCTCTGAAACTTGATACCGAGTATATTTTCTTCGGTAAGGTCACTGTGTTCGGCCGCGGTTACCGTTCCATGACATCACCGAGGTTTACTCCTGCCGGAGAACAGACCGAAAGATTCAGACCCGTCTATCCCCAGACAGCGGGTCTCAATTCCGCCGCAATAGGCAAACTGATAAAGAATGCTTTTGATTTGTGCAGCCCTGTTGAAGACTGCCTGCCACGCGGCTTAAGAGAGAAATATTGCCTTATAGGCAGAGACGAAGCTCTGAGAAACATTCACTTTCCAAAAAGTGAAGATTTGCTCAGCGAAGCAAAGAGGCGCTATGCGTTTGAAGAGCTTCTGAAGCTTCAGCTGGGGCTCAGCCGTCTTAAAATAAAAGCGAGGCAGAGTTCGCCTGCTAAAATCGAAAGAGACTTTACCAGGGAGTTTATTTCATCATTGCCTTTCAAGCTTACCGGCGCTCAGCTGAGAGCGATAAACGACTGCAAAGCCGATATGGCGAGCGGTGTTACAATGAACCGTCTTCTTCAGGGTGATGTAGGCTCCGGTAAAACTGCTGTTGCGGCCGCAGTTATATATAATTGTGTAAAAAACGGCTTTCAGGCGGCTCTTATGGCTCCTACAGAGGTGCTCGCTCAGCAGCATTACACCACTTTCCGCCGCTTCTTTGATGATTTCCGTATTACGACCGCTCTTCTTACCGGTTCCACTACCGCAAAAGAAAAACAGGCAATAAAAAACAGCCTTAAATCGGGAGAAATAAGTCTCGTTATAGGCACTCACGCTCTTATTCAGAAAGATGTTGAGTTCGCAAATCTCGGCCTTGCCATTACAGATGAGCAGCACCGTTTCGGCGTAAACCAGAGAGCCATGCTAAACGCAAAGGGCAAAAGCCCTCATGTGCTTGTTATGTCAGCTACTCCCATTCCAAGGACCCTTTCTTTTATCATTTACGGTGAGCTTGATCTGAGCATACTCGATGAAATGCCGTCAGGCAGGCAGAAGGTTGACACTTTCCTTATTGACGACGATAAACGGGAGAGAGCTTACGGATATGTAAAAAAGCATCTTGCGCAGGGAAGACAGGCATATATTATCTGCCCTCTTGTTGATAACGATGATGACCCGGATGCGGATGTTAAAGCTTCAAAGCAGCTGTATAAAGAACTTTCCGACGGTTTTTTCAAAGGGTTTAAACCGGCTCTCCTTTACGGCAAAATGAAGCCGCAGGATAAAAAAACGGTTATGGAAGACTTTGCGCGCGGCAACACAGATGTCCTTATATCAACTACTGTTATTGAGGTTGGTGTTGATGTGCCGAATGCAGTTATAATTGTTGTTGAAAACGCTGAGATGTTCGGCCTTTCGCAGCTTCATCAGCTCAGAGGCAGAGTCGGCAGAGGGCAGTATAAATCCACATGTATTCTTATCAGCAACAAGAAAGATGCCGAATCGGCAGAGAGACTGCGCATACTGACCTCTACATCAGACGGCTTTAAGATTGCCGATGAGGACCTCAGGCTGAGAGGCCCGGGCGATATATTCGGCTCAAGGCAGCACGGACTGCCTAATATGAAAATTGCGGGTATGATTTCAGACGGCGAAATAGTCCGTGAAACGCATACAGCCGCCGAAAACTTATTAAAAGAGAATCCTTCTCTTGAGGGAGAGGAATATGACAGGCTTAAGAGAAGCGTTAATATGCTTTTTGTCGGCGGTATTTCTCTTAACTGAAATACGGGAGATTATTATGAAAATTACCGATGTCATTGCGAAAAAAGAATATTCGGTTTCTTTTGAGGTTTTTCCTCCCAAAACCGATACCGCTTTTGAGTCTGTTGAACACGCCGTGGAAGAGATTGCATCGCTTGGCCCGTCGTTTATGAGCGTTACCTACGGCGCAGGTGGCGGCACGAGCAAATACACCCTGAATATTGCCAAAAATATAATGGACAAATATTCAGTACCTTCAATTGCCCATCTGACCTGCGTTTCATCTTCCCGCGAAACGGTAAGGGATATGATAGGCAAAATACAGTCGGCAGGTATCGAAAACGTTCTTGCTCTCAGGGGCGACATTCCCGAAGGATGCACTGACGATAAGCGTTACTACAATCACGCTATAGATCTTATGCGCGAAATCAAAGACAGCGGTGCCGGCTTCTGTGTCGGCGGAGCCTGTTACCCTGAAAAACATCCCGAGTGCCCGTCAAAGAAAGAGGATATAATTCATCTTAAAGAAAAGGCAGACGCCGGTTTTAAGTTTTTTACCTCTCAGATGTTTTTTGATAACAACCTTTTCTATAACTTTATGTACCGCATAAGGGAGCAGGGTATAACCGTGCCGATAATTCCCGGTATTATGCCTATTACCAAAGCAAATCAGGTTGCCAGGGCGATAAGCTTATCAGGCTCTTTTGTGCCTCAGAGATTTATTAACCTGGTTGATAAATTCGGTGATAACCCTGACGCTATGATGCAGGCTGGTATTGCATATGCCACAGACCAGATTATTGATTTGTTTGCAAACGGCATAACTCACGTGCATGTTTACTCAATGAATAGCCCGGGAGTTGCACGGGCGATTATGAAAAATCTGTCTGAAATAATCGGAAAGAGATATTGACTTTATGAAATTACTTGACCTGATAAAACAGGATATTATAGTGCTTGACGGCGGCACCGGTACTCTTCTTCAGAAAAACGGTCTTAAAAGCGGAGAGATGCCGGAACGCTGGGGAGTTGAAAACAGCGATAAAATGACGGCGATTCATAAGAGCTATTATGACGCCGGGAGCAATGTCGTCAATACAAATACCTTCGGAGCGAACAGACTTCATTACTCTGATGATGAGCTTGAATCGATTATCAGAGCCGCCGTATCAAATGTCAGGGAAGCCGCCCGCCTTTCCTCATCGCCAAAAAAGAAGTTTGTTTCTTATGATATGGGTCCTACGGGAAAGCTGCTGAAACCTTTCGGGGAGCTTGATTTTGAGCAGGCTGTTGAACTGTTTGCCGTGCAGGCCCGTCTCGCAGAGAAATACGGAGCGGATTTAATCAGCATAGAAACTATGAGTGACAGTTATGAAACAAAAGCCGCTCTGCTTGCCGTAAAGGAAAACACATCTCTGCCTGTTTTTGTTACAAACGCTTACAGTGAAGACGGCTCACTTCTGACCGGGGCCTCACCTGAAACAATGGTCGCCATGCTTGAAGGGCTCGGCGCCGATGCAATAGGTCTTAACTGCTCATACGGGCCCGATAAACTGATGGGAGTTATTGAAAGAATTATCAGAGTTTCATCAGTTCCGGTCATATTCAAACCGAACGCGGGCATTCCGACTGTGGCAGACGGCGAAAGTGTTTACAGCATAAGCGCAAAGGAGTTTGCCTCTTATATTTCAAAAGCCTGTGACCTCGGCGTAAATATAGCGGGAGGGTGCTGCGGCACCACACCCGAATACATTTCCGAGGTCTGCGCCGCAATAGAAGGCAAAGAGCAGAAATACCCTGATAAGAAGAATCTAAGCGTTGTTGCAAGCGGAGCACGTTGCGTGTATTTTTCCGGCGCGCCGGTAATAATCGGCGAAAGAATTAATCCCACCGGAAAAAAGCTTGTAAAGCAGGCGCTTAAAGATAACAATACCGACTATCTCATTAAAGAAGGAATAGAGCAGAAAAACTGCGGAGCGCATATACTTGATGTCAACTGCGGCCTTGCCGAAATAGATGAAAAAACCGTGCTTAAAAATGTGGTTGAAAAGCTGCAGCCGGTATGCGGTATTCCTCTTCAGATTGACACCTCGGATACAGTTGCGATGGAAAACGCTTTGCGTATATATAACGGCAAAGCGATGATAAATTCCGTTGACGGCAAAAAAGATACAATGGAGCGTGTGTTCCCTCTTGTGAAAAAATACGGCGGATTCACAGTTGCTCTTACACTCGATGAAAAAGGTATACCCGACACTGCCGAAGAGAGGACGGCAATAGCCCAAAGAATTATCGAAACCGCGTCTCAATACGGTATTGATAAGAATAATCTGATTTTTGACCCTCTTTGTATGACTATAAGCACCGATGACAATGCCGCACGTATTACACTCGAGAGCGTCAGGATGATAAAAGAAAAAACCGGATGCTGTACTATGCTCGGTATATCAAACATTTCATTCGGTCTTCCCAACAGGGACGCTGTCAACTCCGCTTTCTTCCTTCTTGCCATGCACA
>JAEELT010000135.1 GCA_016282855.1 Clostridiaceae bacterium
CGAGTATGTTGTGTCGCAGTTGCGGCAGTAAAATACCGCCCTGAAATACTGGCAGCTGAACTTCCACGGCACAATGAGCTTACAGGGCTCTCCGCAGGAGTCGCAGCGGTGCTCAAGGCGTTTTTTATCCACAAGCGGGCTCTCGATATTCTTTATGACTTTTGCCTTGTAAAGAAGGCGGCCGTAAAACTCATCATTGCATTCAGCCACTTCTTTCGCGAAGCGTTCCCTGTCATATATCACTTCAAATATATCGGCAGTCAGCAGGCTGTCACCCAGCGCTCTGTGATGAGTGTAGCGGTCGGTATCTATTCCGCAGTCACGGGCAGCATCCACAAGGCTCACCTGCCTGCCGGGGCTCGCGGGATTGTTTTTCTGATAGTAATACTGCAGGTCGCAGTAACGCCTGAGAAAAGGTATGACCTTGATGCCGTTGAAATATGAATAGTTTTCAAGGAGCACTCTTATATCGCTGTCTCCCCAGGTGATGATTACGGTATCCTCATCCTTGCCTATCCAGTTTCTGAACATTGAAAAGGCTTTGGTAAAAGGAATGCCCGATGAAATATCGTCGTTGGTTAAGTTTGTCAGCTTTTTAACGCTGCCGCGCAGCTTGCGGCCTATCTGAGAGCGGATTATCATTGAGAGCTCATCAATGTTGTTGAAATCCTCATCGAGCTTTACCGCTCCGATTTCGATGATTTCATTGATAAAGCCCGCCATCTTTTTGGAGTAGGTATTGTTCCACTCCAGATCCATTATAACATATTGCATATATTACCGGCTTTCCTGGTTATGTAGATATCAGACCTGACTGGTGAATCTGAGGAACTGAGCCGTGCCGGCTTCATCTCTTGAGAATACTCCGCACTGCTCGAGAATCGCGGCAAAGACAATGCCTATCTCATCGCGTATTATTCCGTCAATATTATCCGGTGTCAGGTCATACTTGCCCTTTATCATTTCAGCCCATTCATAATGCTTGGCGAGTGTTTCGTCGGCGCTTATGTCCCTGCCCTCAAGCAGGGCGGCTTTGAGCTGCTCCATCTCTTTCTTGAGTCGTGACGGGAGCACCGCAAGACCCATAACCTCTATAAGCCCGATATTTTCTTTTTTGATATGATGGTATTCGGGATGGGGATGATAGAAGCCGTCGGGGTATTCCTCGGTGGTTATGTTGTTGCGCAGCACCAGGTCAAGCTCATAAACGCCGCCGGAGCACCTTGCTATGGGAGTTATCGCGTTATGCTTTACACCGTCGGTCTCGGCGTAGATAAACGCCTCCTCATCGGTATAAGCGCGCCAGGAGTCAAGTATCTTTTCCGCAAGCTCCGTGATTCTCACGGTATCGGGTCCGCTCAGGCGGATGACGGACATGGGCCATCTGACTATACCGGCTTTCACATCCTCATAGCCTGCAAAGGAAATCTCCCTCTCAACCGGCGCTTTTGCCATGGCGAAGGTGTAATTGCCGCCCTGGAAATGCTCGTGAGAAAGGATTGAGCCGCCCACAATCGGGAGGTCGGCGTTGGAGCCCACAAAATAATGCGGGAAAAGCTTCACGAAGTCAAACAGCTTGTTGAACGCAGCTCGGTTGATTACCATAGGCGTATGTTTGCTGTTGAGCACGATGCAGTGCTCATTATAGTAAACATAGGGCGAATACTGGAAAAACCATTCTTCACCGTTGACTTTTATCGGTATAATGCGGTGATTCTGCCTGGCCGGGTGATTCACTCTGCCGGCATAGCCCTCATTCTCGGCGCAGAGCTGGCACTTGGGGTAACCGCTCGCCTTCATCTTACCGGCGGCGGCAATCGCCTTGGGGTCCTTTTCGGGCTTTGAAAGATTGATTGTAATATCAATATCGCCGTACTTTGTTTT
Source organism: Clostridiaceae bacterium (assembly GCA_016282855.1). Taxonomy (GTDB): domain Bacteria; phylum Bacillota; class Clostridia; order Oscillospirales; family Acutalibacteraceae; genus CAG-177. Next base: position 1,885 of record JAEELT010000135.1, read on the forward strand.
TGTGACCCACTTCATATCGTTCTTTATACGGTATTCGCGGATGTAATCGCTCTTTCTGCTCAGATGGTAGTAATACTCTGTGGCTTTTTCCGGGCTCTGCTTATATTTCGCATAGAATTCCTCCTCAACGAGCGAGGGTCTCGGCGTAAGAGCTCCCATAATCTTTGTATCGAACAAATCCCTGTAAACCACGGAGTTTTCACATAAACCTTTTTCGCAGGCATAATCAAGCAGGCAGGCGAGTATGCTCTCGAGGTCCGGCGAATCCTGCGGCGAAACGCTCTCATAATCGTCAAGCCCGAGTATGCCTAGAATACAGTTTGCCGAATAGGTCCTGTCTCTCTCTTTGATAAGGTTTTCTTTTACTGCGTAGTCCGCGAGCGCGGTCACTGCTTCATAAACTGTCATTTAAATTACCTCACTGTAAGCTTTGCGGAGTTAAACGCAAAATAGATTATTGAGAAAAACATTGAAAACAGGGTGTAAAGCCGGGCATCCTTAAGGAATCCCGTTAACGCCGGCGGAAAAACACGGTCTATCGGAGCCGACGGGAAGGCGCAGGCAGTGCCGCCGCAGTCCGGCTTTTCGCCGTTCATAAGTGTGAAGGCTATGCTTCTCTCTCCTACCGGAGTGGCAGAGCCGTAAACATTATAGCTCACGGTAATACTCACTCTTGAGTTTGAGACCTTGGGTATTTCGCCCGTGAAGGGTATTTCAAGCTCCTCCCCCGCTCTGATTAACGGTATAAGGGGCAGCCTGAATTTAAGGTCGATGCCGTCACAGTTTATTGCGAGTATTTTCAGCGGCCTGTTTTTTATGCTGAGATTTTTTATTATGAGTGAGCTGTCGGCATCCGAAAGATAGCCCTCGGTGCTGCTGCCGAAACGCGCGCTCACCGCGTAAGACGGGTTGGTGGATGTGTGGAACTGAGGATATTCCGGGAGAGAATAAACGCTGCGTATTTCATTTTTGACAAGCAGGCTGAGCATAAGCTCACGGGTGAAATAATCCCAGAATGTCATTCCGTGGAAAAGCCCGGATATAAACCAGGTGTTGTCGGGGAGATAGGCTGTGGAGGCATCCACGGTCATAGCGGGCGAAACTTTGTATTTGCCGCCGCACGGGTTTTTCTGCACATAACCGTCCGCGAATCTTTCGCCGAAAGCGGGGCAGAGCGCTCCGGTTGAAGAGAAGGTGTGAATAATGCCGTCGCTGTTTACCTTTTTGCCGGTTGTGACTCCGTTGTCAACGCCGGCAATTATGTTAACATTCATGCCGTATTTTTCATTGCAGTCTTTGAAAGCGGTTTTGAACATGGGCATTACTGTATAGTGCATATAATCGCTCTTGCTTATCAGCCCGGCGTTTTTGACCGGGTCGAGCCATTTTTCTTTCATTGCCTCATAAATATCGGTGGGCACAAAATCCCAGATGCTGCCCCAGTGGCCGATAATCTCCCAGAAGTAAGGGAAGAGCTCCGTTATGAGCCCGTCAAGGAAGCCAAGCTCCTCCGCCTCAACCAGCCAGTGAAAATCAGTCTCGAGACGGGTGCCGTGCTCAATGAAATAGAGCAGATTGATTTCATCAAAATCCGTGGTCTCAGTCAGCAGGTCATATACAATACCGGCGCCGCCGATTGCCGGCACGGTCATAACGCAGTTGTTCACATCTCTCTTGTGACCGAAAAGGGCAAGGTAAGTAGCTGTGACCTGACCCCCGTGGCTGACAGCTATGATATTGACTTTTTTATATCCGCTGTGCTGTTTCACATCCTGAATAAACTCATCAAGGCGCTTGGCATTGGCAACCGCGCCCATTCTGAAATCGCAGTTGAAATCGTAGGTCTTTTCTCTGGGTACATATTCGCGCACCGCAGCCATAATATCGGTTTCGTGCTGATATGACTCGTCGCCGAATCTGTCGAGCATCGCCTGGCAGTTGCACTCCTCGGCGGTGTTGAACATCGGCTTCACATTGTAAGTGCTTGTGCCGTCATCATTGCAGGCCATTGTGCCGATAAGCCCCTGCGCGCCCTCGCCGATAATCTTGGCAAGATATTGAGGCCTTTCAAGCACCGCGAGACCGAGCCCGGCAATAATCCTGCCTACGCACCCGAAAACCATATCAAAGACGTTGCCGCCCTGCATTTGCCAGACCTGCTCCTGAGTGCCGTCCTCCTTTTCGAGCACGAGCGCGGACGCGGAGTAGCCCGCGACCATTATTACAGGATAATCAGAAATGCCGTCATCAGCACGGGCAAAAACGGGAACACAGACAGCCGCAATCAGGACGCTGAATATCAGACACAGTGAAACCGCTCTTTTCATTTTTTCACCCTCAATTCATTTTATAAAAATATTATAACAGAATGATTGATTTTTGCAAGAATAAAATGGCGCGCAGCTATGCTGCGGGAATACCCGCGCGCTGTGTGATTTTTTCTTGAAAACGCCCGGTACGGATGTTATAATCGATAAAGAGGAAGTGATTAAATGAAAAAAGCACTGTCCGTTATAACGGCCGCGGCAATTATTCTTACGGTTGTTTTCTTTGCCGTAAAACAGCACTATACCCCGCGGGACCCTGTTTCGCTGAGCGAAAACGGTATAGGCTCCGAAACTGACCCGGTTTATATCACCGCCCACAGAGGAGGCAACACCGAAGCCCCCGAAAACAGCCTGCCTTCTTTCAGGTCCGCCGCCAAGAAAAATTTTTATGCCGCAGAGTGCGATATCATCAGGACCGCCGACGGCAGATGGGTAATCACCCATGATGACAAAATATCAAAGCATTTCTTCGGCACGGGCAGGATAAGCAAAAAAACATTTGATGAGGTGCGCTCCCTGAAATATTCGTTTGACACCGCCTTCTGGATGTACGGGGACGAAAAAATACCTTCTCTCGATGAGTACCTCGATGTCTTTAAAGATTCCGCCACGCGCCCCGAAATAGAAATAAAGAGCTCCGGCAGCGAAGGGCTTGAGGACGTGGTGAAAGCCATAGAAGAAAGAGGCCTCACAGAGAAAGCGATAGTTATCTCCTTCCACTATGACAGCCTTGTGAAAATACACGAACTCAACGAAAATATAGAGCTCTGGTATCTCCTTCAGGCAATAAGCGAGGAGGAGGTTGCAAAAGCGAAGGCAATCGGCTGCTCCGCCATTTCCGCAAACTACAGAAACACCGAGGTAAAAGATGTTGCTCTCGTGCTTGATTCGGGGCTGAATATAGTTATATGGACGGTTGACAGACCCGAAACAGTAAAGAAATTCTATGATATGGATGTAAGATACTTCGTGTCAAACAGGCTGGGAAAATAAATAAAAAAACCAAGGTCCGCAGGGATACACCTGCGGACCTTTTTCTGTATATGATTTTATTTGGTGCCGAATATTCTGTCGCCGGCGTCGCCGAGACCCGGGCAGATGTAAGCGTCGGAGTTGAGTTCGCGATCAAGATGGCCGATATAAATCTGCACATCCGGATGAGCGCTGTGGAGCTTTTCAAGGCCTTCGGGAGCCGCGATAATGCACATGAATTTGATGTTTTTGCCGCCGAGCTTCTTTATCTGATCAATCGCGTCCGCCGCGGAGCCGCCGGTTGCGAGCATCGGGTCCATAACAACTATGGTGCGCTCCTCAATGGGCTTGGGGAGTTTGCAATAATAAGAAACGGGCTCGTGTGTTTCTTCATTGCGATACATTCCGATAAAGCCGACTTTCGCGGTAGGGCAGAGTGAAAGCAGACCCTGCTGCATGCCGAGACCGGCTCTGAGAATAGGAACTATAGCAAGCTTTCTGCCGGCAATCACCGGAGAAATACAGGTTTCTATGGGTGTTTCAACCTCGATATCCTTTGTGGGAAGGTCAGAGAGCGCCTCATAGCCCTCAAGCATCGCGATTTCCTCAACGAGCTTGCGGAATTCATTGGTGCCCGTTCTCTTATCTCTGAGCATTGAAATCTTGTGCTTTATAAGAGGATGAGTCATAATCTTGACATTTTCATCTATCTCGGCAAGACTTTGAAACCTGTTTTCAAGGTCTGTTATCTGGGCTATGCGTCTTTCGTGGCGCTCCTCGCCGCTGAAGGGAGTATCGAGGAAAATATCAACAAGCTCAACCGCCTGCTCGGGCGTAACGACTCTGCCGCCAAGGCAAAGCACATTGGCGTTATTGTGCAAACGGGTCATTTCTGCGGAAAACTTATCAGAACAGCAGGCGGCTCTGATACCCTTAACCTTGTTTGCAGCCATGGAAATACCGACTCCGGTGCCGCAGAAAAGCAGACCGAGCTCACATTCGCCGTCGGCAACGGCTCTCGCCGCCTTTTCGGCATACACCGCATAGTCGCAGGAATCGGGTGTATAAGTGCCGAAATCCTTATACTCAATGCCTCTGTCATCAAGATGGGCTTTAATGTGGTTTTTCAGTTCAAGACCTGCGTGGTCGTTTCCGAGTGCTATCATGATATATCCTCCTGAGTAAATTATTTGTTTTTCAGTTCTCTCTCAGCCTGTGACGGCCTTACATAAGCAATCTCAAGCTCCGCTGGAGAGACAAAATTTCCGCTCGCAATTGCGGCGAGACCGACTCCGTAGGCTCTCTGGTACCTGCGGTTTTCGTCGGGAAGAATCACTTCTTTGTTTACCGCTCTGAACGCTTCACAGCACAGGGCTGCGCCGTCGCCGGCAAGATAAATCCTGCCCCTGACAGCGGAAACCCTCGCGGCGAGCGCCTCAATGCTGTCGGCACCGTCATCGCAAAGGCGTGTCACCCTGCCGTCTTTGACCTCAAACACGGCAGTATAGACCTGGTTGCGGCGCGCGTCCATAAGGGAAAACACAGTGCAGTCCTCATCCCTGAAATTGTATGCCATCGCCTCGAGAGTGGATACCCCCGCGCAGGGCTTGTTTCCGGGGAAAGCGAGCCCCTTGACAGCGGCCGCGCCGATTCTGACGCCGGTAAATGAGCCCGGCCCTTTGCTCACGGCAAAGGCATCAATATCCTGCACTTTCATATCCGCCTGCCTGAGCGAATAATCCACCATTGGCATGAGCGTGCGCGAGTGCGTTAGAGAAGCATTAACAAAGCATTCGCTCACAAGCTTTTCGCCGTCAAACACGGCAATGCTTGCGCTTTTTGCGGAGCTGTCAACAGCAAGTAATTTCAATTTCGTCACATCCGCTTATCTGAAGTGTCCGCTGATTTTCATCACCGGTTTTTAGTATATTTACTCTGACGCAGTCATCGGGCAGCTCATTCTCAATATTTTCGCTCCACTCTATAATAAGAGTGGCTCCCTCATCGAGATAATCATAATACCCGGTTGAGTATAAATCATCCCAGGATGAAATGCGGTACATATCAAAATGATAAATCTTCCCTTTTTCGCCCGCATATTCGTTTACAAGCGCAAAGGTAGGGCTGCTCACAAAGGCATCAACCCCCGCCCCGCGCACAAAGCCGCGGGTGAAAGCGGTCTTGCCCGCCCCGAGCTCACCGAAGAGCGCAACCACACTGCCGTATGGCAGCTGTGAGCCGATGGACTCGCCGGTTTTCTCGGTCTGTTCACTGCTTTTTGTAATGATTTCTGTCAAAATTATCACCGAAAAAAATTATATCACGTCCGTATGGCATTTTCAACAGGTGAAGCAAAAAAGCAACACCCGCAAAGGACACGGCGGCGCTTATCCCTTCTCGGCAAGATGCTTTTTTATCGCCTTGAAGGTGGTATCGCTGATGTAGTGCTCTATCCTGCAGGCGTCTTCTGTAGCTGTTTTCTCGTCAACTCCGAGCCTCATAAAGAGATCGGAAAGAATTGTGTGCCGTTCGTATATTTTTTTTGCGGCAGCTTTCCCCTCTTTGGTAAGAGTAATACTGCCCGCCTCATCAACGGTAACCAGGCCGCGCTTTTCAAGAATACCTATGCCTCTTGTTACGGACGGCTTTGCAAAGTCCATATAATTGCTTACATCGGTTTTTCTGACCTTTTCCATTTGCTTTGAAAGAATATATACGGTTTCAAGATACATTTCGCCTGATTCAAAATTATCCATAACGCTTTCCTCTCTCCGTTTTAAAATATGATAGCATAACGAGTTATAAAATTCAAGAGCGGACACTTCATAAAAAAAGAAGAAAAGCCCTTGACAAACAAAAAAAAGAATACTATAATATCAATAGTTAGCGGAGGCTAACTATATATTATATTCATTGTGTTAGCCGTAGCTAACTTTTATTATATCCCTTCTGTTAGCCTTCGCTAATCATTGTATTTCACGGACCGCTCAGCTTTTGCGCGCCCGTGCCGTCAGGAGGAGTGATAATGATACCTCTCAATATGGCCGATTCAGGCAAGCCTCAGATAATAAAGAGAATCGGCGGAAGTCCCGAAGTAAAAAAGCATCTTGAAAATCTCGGCTTTAATGTAGGCGGCGAGGTTTGCGTTGTGAGCGCGCTTGCCGGAAACCTTATAGTAAAGGTCAAGGAAAGCCGTGTCGCAGTCAGCGAGGAACTGGCGCGTAAGATAATGGTATAATGAAAAATATAATAGAGGAGGAATCAATGGTGAAAACACTCAAGGATGCCGCCATAGGCGAAACTGTAACCGTGGTTAAGCTGCACGGGGAAGGGGCGGTGAAGCGCCGCATAATGGATATGGGTATTACAAGGCATACACCCGTTTATATCCGTAAGGTTGCTCCGCTCGGCGACCCCATAGAGGTCACGGTGCGTAATTATGAGCTTTCAATCCGCAAGGCGGACGCGGAAATGATTGAAGTGGAATAAAAGCAAGCCGGGGAACCACCCCGATATTTTTTAAAGCACAGGTTAGCTGCAGCTAACAGACGAATCATAAGCAGAAAGGATCTTAAAACTATGAGTATAAAAATCGCACTCGCGGGCAACCCGAACAGCGGCAAGACCACGCTGTTCAACGCTCTGACCGGCTCCAATCAGTTCGTCGGCAACTGGCCGGGAGTGACCGTGGAGAAAAAAGAGGGCAAGCTCAAAAAGCACGACGATGTCACAATCACGGACCTTCCGGGCATTTATTCGCTCTCACCTTACACGCTTGAAGAAGTTGTGGCAAGAAATTATCTTATAAACGAACGCCCCGACGCGATACTGAATATAATTGACGGCACAAACCTCGAGCGCAACCTTTACCTCACTACACAGCTTACCGAGCTTGGCATACCCGTTGTGCTTGCGGTAAACATGATGGACGTGGTCAGAAAGAACGGTGACAGGATTGACACCTCAGAGCTGAGCAGGCAGCTCGGCTGCAAATCGGTTGAAATCTCAGCTCTTAAAGGCGACGGAATCACTCAGGCAGCCGAAGCCGCAATAGAGGCGGCAAAAAGCGCGCGCACCGTACCCATGCACACATTCTCGGGCCCCGTTGAGCACGCGCTGGCTCATATAGAGGAGGCCGCCGTTCACGGTCTGCCGGAGGAGCAGCAGCGCTGGTACGCCATAAAGATTTTTGAGCGTGATGACAAGGTGCTTGAGCAGCTTAACATACCGCAGGAAACACTCTCGCATATTGAAGAGGATATCTCAAACGCCGAAAAAGAGCTTGATGACGACGCGGAAAGCATAATCACAAACGAGCGCTATATCTATATAGCCGAGCTCATAAAGACCTGTTACAAGATGAAAAACAAGGGCGGTCTGTCAACCTCAGACAAGATAGACAGAGTGGTTACCAATCGCTGGCTGGGTTTGCCGATTTTTGCCGCCGTTATGTTCCTTGTTTACTGGATTGCGATGGTTGCCGTAGGGGCGCCCGCAACAGATTTTACCAATGACTGCATTTTCGGCGACGGCTTCCACCTGCTCGGTATAGGCTCGGGAGCTTACAGCGAAGCAGATGAAGAATACACCTCAGCTCTCAACGCAGTGCAGGCGTTTACGCAAACCGATCCGGAGGCCGATGATTTTGACGCGCAGGCCGCTATGGCTGAACTCAGCGCCTTCGTCCCCGCGCAGAAGAGCGCCGGTATTGATGTTGAGGATGAAGAAACTCTGGAAACCGTCACCCTTACCGCGTATTATGACGAAATCCCGGATGATGCCGACGAGGAGGAAACAGTCGGCGTTACATTCAGAGACGCAGTGAATTATTTCGGCGAAAACGGTTTTGAAGCACCCGACCCTGCCGGATACGGAGTATGGGTACCCGGTATTCCCGCTCTTATCGGCACACTGCTTGAGAAGGCAAACGCCGCCGAATGGCTTCAGGGTCTCATTCTTGACGGTATAGTTGCCGGTGTAGGCGCCGTGCTGGGCTTTGTGCCTCAAATGCTCGTGCTGTTTCTTATGCTCGCCTTCCTTGAGGCGTGCGGATATATGGCGCGTATTGCTTTTGTGCTTGACCGTATTTTCCGTAAATTCGGTCTTTCGGGCAAATCCTTCATTCCTATGCTCATAGGCGTCGGCTGCGGCGTGCCCGGCATTATGGCGAGCCGTACAATAGAGAATGAACGCGACAGACGTATGACCATTATGACCACCACCTTCATCCCCTGCGGCGCAAAGGTTCCGTTTATTGCGATGATTGCAGGCGCAATTTTCGGCGGCTCGCCCTGGATTTCAACATCTGCCTACTTCATCGGCATGGCATCCATTGTGGTTTCGGGCATAATGCTAAAAAAGACAAGAATGTTTGCCGGCGACCCCGCGCCTTTTGTTATGGAACTCCCGGCTTATCACCTGCCCACTGTTTCAAATGTTCTGCGCTCTATGTGGGAGCGCGGCTGGTCCTTCATAAAAAAAGCAGGCACAATTATCCTGCTCTCCACCATTGTCGTATGGTTCACATCGTATTTCGGATTCACGCCGGACGGCTTCCGTATGCTGTCGGAGGATGAGCTTGATCTCTCCGTGCTTGCCCGTATAGGCAGCCTTATTTCGTGGATATTCATACCGCTCGGCTGGGGCAACTGGCAGGCGGCCGTGGCCTCAATAACAGGGCTTGTGGCAAAAGAGAATATAGTGGGCACTATGGGAATTCTTTACGGCGGCGGCGAAATGACCGCGTGGCAGGCGCTTCACAGCGCGTTCACCGGAGTAACGGGCTTCTCCTTCCTGGTGTTCAACCTCCTGTGTGCTCCGTGCTTTGCGGCAATTGGCGCAATCAAGCGTGAGATGAACAACGCAAAGTGGACCTGGTTTGCCATAGGCTATCAGTGCGGCTTCGCATACGCCGTATCGCTGTGCATAAACCAGATAGGCGGCGCCTTCACAGGCAACTTCAATATAATCGGGTTTATCTGCGCTCTCGCCGTTGTTGCCGGTATGGTTTATATGCTGTTTTTCAGAAAATACAAAGAAGCAACCAAACTTACAAAGAAAGTCTGAATAAAACACGGCTTATACTCAAGATAGGAAGCGATTATATGATCGGATGGATAAGTGCAAATATCGGCACAATCCTGATTACGGCGGCACTTGTTTTAATCGCGGCCGCAATCATATACAAAACGGTAAAAGACAAAAAGAAAGGCAAATCTTCATGCGGGTGCGGGTGTGAGCACTGCGCAATGAAGGATGCCTGCAGCAAGGGCAAATAACCGAACCGTTTTTAGAATATAATCTTTGTATTATATAAAAGCATGTGATGAAAGGAGAAAAAAACATGGAATTATCGACCTTACTTGAAGGGCTCGGCTATATCGGCTCGGGTATGCAGCTCATAGTTGACCTTGTGCAGGTCAATGTTGACGGCGCGGGCTGGATTGCAAGCGCGTTTACCTGGGTTTCGGAAAACCTTCAGGGAATAATCGACCTCGTCGGTTCACTGGCAGGCTGATGAAAAGGCAATACCGCACGCTTACGCTGTGCGGTATTGCCTTATAATATGAAAAAGGCGGTGGACAATTTGAACAAAGTCACGGTTAAAATAAACGGTATGGCGTGCGGCATGTGCGAGGCGCATATAAAAGACTGTATACGCAAAGCGTTTCCCGACGCGAAAAAGGTTTCGGCTTCGCGCAAAAAAGGCGAAGCGTCATTCCTGACAGGCGAAAGCGACCCGGGTGTAAAGCTTAAAGACGCGATTGAAAGCACAGGGTATGAGTTTGTTTCCTGCGCCTGTGGGGAATAAAGAGCGAAAACGGCAATAACACAAAAAAACAAGGACTGCAGAAAACTGCAGTCCTTAAACTATGTTATGGGTATTTGCGCCTCAGCCGGCAGATTACTGCTCAACTGCGTAAACGCTTACTTTCTTGCGATCTTTGCCCATACGCTCAAACTTAACGGTGCCGTCGATAAGAGCGAAGAGAGTATCATCAGAGCCGATACCTACATTGTTACCGGGATGAATTTTTGTGCCTCTCTGTCTTACGAGAATGTTGCCTGCAAGAACGAACTGACCGTCCGCTCTCTTGGCGCCGAGTCTCTTGGATTCGGAATCACGGCCGTTACGGGTTGAACCCATACCTTTTTTATGAGCGAAAAGCTGAAGATTAACTTTAAGCATTCTTTACACCTCCGAAAATTATCTTGATATACTGCGGATATTGCTTTGAAATATCGTTCAGGTGAGCCATAAAGCCCCTGAGCACCGCCTGCGCGGTCTCACTTTCATCTGAAAGCATAAGATAAAGATAACCGTCTTCGGACCTGACATCGGCCCGGGCCTTTGCCTGCTCTGTTATCGTGTTTGCCGCCATAATCGCGGCAGAGGAGACTGCCGAGCAGACTATATCTTCACCGTGGGGAGCGTAGCCGCTGTGCCCTGAAATCTCAAAGCCACGGATTTCGTTTTTTCTGAGAAAAAACTTTGCGGTAGTCATCGCCGGGGTTTACGCGTTGATGGCGGAAATCTCTACCTTGGTGTACGGCTGTCTGTGACCTAACTTGCGCTTTTCATTTTTCTTGGGTTTGTAGGTCATAACGGTGATTTTCTTTGCCTTGCCGTTCTTTACTACCTTTGCGCTGACGCTTGCGCCGTCAACATAAGGAGCACCTACGGTGATACCGTCGTCATTGCCTACAGCGACAACCTTGTCAAAGGTGTATTCGCTTTCTTCGTCGGCGCCGAGCTTTTCAACATAGACAACATCGCCTGCTTCTACCTTGTACTGCTTGCCGCCGGTTTCGATAATTGCGTACATTTAGAATTACCATTCCTTTATTAAGACTCGCTGTCACAGGGCTTACCTGCGGGTAATTCCGGGCATAACTCACCCGCCCCTGACAAGCGGCAATGTGCATTATATCATTATATTTATATAATGTCAAATATTATTTTCATTTATCGGAATATTTTTGCGCGCCTTTTCCGCTGTGATTGTGTTGCGCATGAGCATTGTGATGGTCATGGGCCCCACTCCGCCGGGAACGGGTGTAATCATAGACGCTTTAGCGGCACATTCCTCAAAAACGCAGTCTCCGCAGAGCTTGCCGTTTTCGTCGTGATTTATGCCCACATCAAGCACAATCGCGCCCTGCTTCACCATATCTCCCGTAACAAAAGCGGGCTTGCCTACGCTTGCCACAAGGATGTCGGCCCTGCTCGTGATTTCCTTAAGATTTTTCGTCTTTGAGTGGCAGAGAGTTACAGTAGCGTTCCTGTTTGTCATAAGCAGCGACATAGGCTTGCCGACTATCTCGCTTCTGCCGATTATCACGCAGGTTTTACCTTCGATTTCAACACCCATATAATCGAGCAGAGTTTCCATGCCGGCGGGCGTGCAGGGGCGCATCAGATTCTCTCCGTGAACGAGCTTGCCCACATTGAAGGGGTGAAAACAATCCACATCCTTCGACGGGGATATTCTTTCAAGCACCGCCTTTGAATCAATATGCCCGGGCACCGGCATCTGGCAGAGAATACCGCTCACGCTTTCATCCGCGTTGAGGCTGTCTATGAGTTCGAGCAGCTGCTCTGTGGTCGTTTCCTCCGGCATAGCGTATTCCCTGGAAATAATGCCGATAGTTTCACAGGCCTTTTTCTTGTTGTTGACATATACTCTTGATGCGGGGTCACTGCCTACGATTATCACGCACAGGCAGGGAAAGATTCCCTTAGCGTTGAGCTCGCTTACCTCCCGCTTCATTATCGCGAGATTTTCGTCCCGCACTTTTTTTCCGTCAATTATTATCGCCATTGTCTTTGGATTCTTCTCCTTCTGCGTGATGAGCCGTTATGGTTTCCGTCTGCGCTTGCTGAGCGGCGGCATCCTGCTGTGCGGGAGTTTCGTTCGCTCTGAGCTTTTCCTCAAGGAAAAAGTCAATGCCGTCTATCGGTCTGGGATTTTTCTTGTATTTTTTGGTGAAGTAAATCAGCAGAGCCAGGCTTATCACCGCAATGATGATAGAAAGAAGCTGGCTTGTGCGTATGCCGGTGGAGCCGAGATATAGGCTGTCCGTTCTGAAGCCTTCAACTATCGCGCGCTCGGTGCCGTACCACACGCCGTACCATAAAAACATCTGGCCGCTGAATCGTCTGAACTTGCGGCACACAAGGTAGAGCACCACCGCGCCGAGCAGGCACCAGATTGATTCATAAAGGAATGTCGGGTGAACATAATCGGTGGGGTTTATTTCTATACCCCTGGCTGTTATTTCGCTGTAATGAGCGTAGAGGTATTCGGTCGTTTTGCTGCTGCACATACCCCAGGGCATATTTGTGTTTGTGCCGAAGGCCTCCTGATTCACGAAATTGCCCCAGCGGCCTATTCCCTGCCCTACGAGGAATGATATCGCGCAGCAGTCAAGCAGGTTGAAAAAATTCATTTTTCTCGTTCTGCACACGATAAGGGCGCCTATAAGGCCGCCTATAAGACCGCCGTAGATTGCAAGGCCGCCCTCCCAGATTTTGATAATCTCTCCGGGGTGGGCTCCGTAGTAATCCCATTTTGAGAAAACGTAATAAAGCCGCGCGCCTATCATGCCGAGAATCGTGCCGTAAATAAGCACATCGACCATTTTATCAAGGCTCATTTTCCAGGTGTAGGCAATTCTGCCGCCCAGGAGCACCGCCAGGAGAAAGCCGAAGGCTATGATGGCTCCGTACATATGTATTGTGAATGTGTGGCCGAAAAGCGAAAATTCGGCAAGAATTGAGGGCACATTGAACGCGTGATCAATCCCCTTGAAAAATACTTCAGTGTAGCCGGACA
>JAEELT010000136.1 GCA_016282855.1 Clostridiaceae bacterium
ATTTGCTCCCAAAGAGGGGTGCTGCCGCGAATGGGCCGCACTGGCAAAAAAAGCAGGATGCAAATATATGGTTATGACAACCCGTCATCACGAAGGCTTCAGCCTATGGGATTCAAAAACAAATCCCTATAACTCCGTTAATTACGGTCCCCACAGGGATATAGTAAAAGAATTCGTTGAAGCCTGCCGCGAATATGACCTGAAAATCGGGTTTTATACTTCACTTATGGATTGGCATCATCCCGATGGCGGTATATGCGCCTTTGATACCGAAGCGAGAGCCCGTTTCAACAAATACATAACCGCGCTCAACGAAGAACTTCTGACACAGTACGGCAAAATTGACATACTCTGGTATGATGTTTCATCCCCTATGGAAAGCTGGGAGGGCTGGGATTCACTTGCGAGAAACCAATATCTCCGCTCAATTCAGCCTCATATTATAATTAACAACAGAAGCAAACTTCCTGAGGATTTCGGCACGCCCGAAGAACGCATTGACGCCGAAGACAGAGACTGGGAAGCTTGTATGACATTCAACGGAATCAGCTGGGGATATATTGATGAGAATCAGACTCTCCCCTATTCTTATTCAGCTCAGAGAATTGCAGCTATGCTTCAGACTTGCTGCGAAAGAGGCGGCAATCTGCTGCTCAATGTCGGCCCCAGACCTGACGGCTCAATTCCTTCGGACGCTGTTGAGCCTATGGAAAGAATCGGTAAATGGCTGGAAGTAAACGGCGAGGCTGTTTACGGTAAGCTGACAAAGACACACGGCAATCAGAATCAGGCTAACGGAGTTTCACGCCCGTCAACAAAGGGCAATACGGTGTATATGTGGAATAAAATCTGGCATCCCGTTGACGGCATAATGGGGCTGGGCGGATTTATGACAGAGCCGAAAAAGATTTCCTTTATTGACGGCACTCCGATTGATTTTGAGAAAAAAGGCGACAGGATAATCCTGAGCAATCTGCCGGCTGAAAATCCCGACCCCATTCTCGGAATACCTCTTATAAAAATAGAGTTTGACTGCACACCCGAATACAGATTCGCATCCTATTTCCCGCAGCTTAACGGCGGGCTTATGAGAGAGGAAATACTGTAACACCATGACATATATTGTTACCGCCAAACAGATGGCCGATGCCGAAAAAAGCGCCTGCGGCACGGGCGCAAGCTTCACAGAACTGATGGAGCGCGCAGGCACAGCATGTGCCGAAATAATCTATGAGGATTACTGTAAGAATAACAGCTGCAATGTGCTGATACTCTGCGGAAAAGGCAAAAACGGCGGAGACGGATTTGTCGCAGCCCGAATACTGAGTGAAAAAGGCGTAAACGTTTGTGCCGCTCTTCTCTGCGGCACTCCTGCTGAGGGTGACCAGAAAAAGAATTATGAATTGCTGAAAAAATGCAAAGCAGACATAAAAGATGTTACGGACAGCAGCGAAAAGTTCATAAAACTTGCCGCAAAATATGACATATTTGTTGACGCTGTATTCGGAACGGGATTCAGAGGAGTGCTCAGCGATTTTCTGTCATCTGCAGCCAAATGGGTAAAAGAATCCGGTAAGCCTCTCATCAGTATAGATGTTCCCTCCGGCATAAACTGTGACAACTGCGAATCTTCCGGTGTTGTGTTTCAGCCTGATACCACCATTGCGATTTCCGCATTCAAGCCGATTCATATCACTAAGCCTTACAGCGATAAATGCGGCAAAACAATCATTGCCGATATCGGAATCACAGACGATGACTTTATCAGTTCGGGCGCTGACCGCTGCTTTACTTATGACGAAAACGACATAAAAATACTTCTGCCGAAAAGGTACTCGGACTCCAATAAAAGCACCTACGGCAAAGCATTGTGCGTGTGCGGCAGCTATAAAATGCCCGGAGCGGCATATATGAGCACCTCAGGGGCCTTAAGAACCGGCGCGGGTCTTGTTACCTGCTGCTTCCCCAAAAGCGCGTATCCTGCGCTTTCAGCAAAGCTTACCGAGGCGGTTCTTCTGCCTGTCAGTGAAACACACGACGGAACATTCTCTTACTCCGCTCTATCCGAAATAAGACCTGCAGTAAAAAAATCAAGCGCAGTTCTTGCGGGCTGCGGAATCAGGCTGAACAAAGATACAACAGCTGTTGTATCCGATATAATAGGCAATTCCGAAGTACCCTTGGTGCTTGATGCGGATGCGCTGAACGCGGTAAGCGGATATCCGGATATGCTGTTAAAAGCCAAAAGCCCGGTTATTATAACACCTCACCCGGGAGAGATGAGCAGGCTTTGCGGTAAATCAATACAGGACATCCTTAAAAACCCGATTAAGCACGCAACGGATTTCTCAAAAAAATATAACTGCACAATTGTGCTGAAAACAGCAAACACTGTTGTAACCTCACCGGATAAGAAAAATGTTTATATAAATCATACAGGTAATTCCGGGCTGTCAAAAGGCGGAAGCGGCGACTTACTTGCCGGCATTATGGTTTCGCTTCTTGCTCAGGGTATGAGCCCCATGGAAGCTGCCTGCGCCTCTGTTTATATACACGGAGAGTGCGCAGATGAGCTTTCAAAAAAGCTTTCAAAAAGAGGAATGCTTGTCAGCGACCTGATTGATTACCTTCCGGTTTATCTCAAAAAATATGAATAAAAATAACAGAGGCGTTGCCGTATAAGCGGCAGCGCCTCCGGGTTTTTACCTGAATTTTTTAATTATATAAGCTGCTGATCCTAAAATTGCGGCTCCGAGCGTAAGCGCGCCGAGAGAGCCGTATTTTTTTACTGCGTATTCATCGGCATCGTTGAAATAACGGATGCTGTTTATCGGGGAAGCGCCCATAATATCTTCATAGGAAAGGAATTTCCCGCTGTATTCTCCGTTCAAATCAAGATCGATTATTCTTACTCCCTTAGTCTTGATATTGCCGTAACATCTGAAGGATGCGGCTCCGGTCTGAAGAAAATCTATGCCGTCAACCTTGCCCTCAAAGCAATTAACATGATCGTGACCGAAAACAACGGCCTTAACTCCTGATATGTCAGTCATAGCGTCAAACAGGCCGCTGTCCGTAGTAAGCACGCTCGGAGCTTCTCCCATAAGACCGGATGCCTTATCGGTGTCAAGCACCCTTGTGACACCGTCATCGCACAAAACAGCACCGTCTGTATCGGGAGGGCACTCCTTAAGAAGTCTGTAAACAGCAGGCAGAGGAATATGCATAAGAGCGATTGCGGGAACGGGAACTCCTCCGTTGGCGCTCTTAAGCTTTTCGCTTGTTTCTCTGAACCACTCAACAGTCTGAGGCTTAATCTCGCAGTGGCATTTTCTCTCTCTGTCCTTATCCTGCCACGCGCTGTCAAACATATATACAGCCCAGCAGACCTTACCTGAATCATCGGTGATTGTTATGACATAAGTGTCGCAATCAACTCTTTTGTCATCTGTATTCATCGGCAGGCAGCAATCATATGAGCGGTAAATCTCAATCTGCTCTTCTTTGGTAAGCAGATTCATATCGTCGTGATTGCCGTAAACCATCGCAAAAGGTATCCCTCTGCTTTCAACAGGCCTTAAAAGCTTATCGAGTGCTCTTATCATATTATCAAGAGTTGCCTTTGTGCCGAAAGCTACTTTTCTGCTTCCGAATCTTGCGTCAAGCAGATGATTGCCGAGAATATTGTCGCCGTTAAACAAAACCAGATCCGGCTTGCAGCTGTCATAGGCTCTGCAGAGCATACGGTTCATTTCGGGGCGGATAAATTTAAGATCCTGCGGATCGCAAACCACCATTATACGGAATTTACTTCCGTTTTTAAATCTCAATGTGTTTTTCATATTATTTTTTCAAAAAATCAGATGAAGCGGGAACAAGGAATTTCACGGCCTTTTCAGCTATCTGAAATTCGGCGTCTGTAACAAAACGGCATTCGCCGTCGACATTTATTGCGGCAGGCACTGCGGCGTGAACCTTGAGATTCTTTCCGCGTTTGAAATGAGTAATCTCCCAGTCGAGGTGCTGACCGTTTTTATATGGCTTAAGCATCTTGAGCAGCTCAATCTTGCTCTTTACGCTTTCCACAACAACAAAGTCAAGCAGTCCGTCATCGGGAAGAGCAAGAGGTGCTGCTCTGTAACCTCCGCCGTAATAGCTGGCGTTGCCGATAAAACAAAACAGAGCGTCAAGTGTAACAGGCTCACCGTCATCTATTGTAAGAGTAAACCTGTTTTTTGTTTTAGTGGCTATGGCATAAATGCAGCCTATACCATAGGCGCCTTCGCCCGTAACAAGAGGAAGCTTCTTGATTTCTCCCTGCTTGGCACAAACCTCGGCATCCATTCCCATTGAGCACTGATTTATGGCAATTTCATCACCGCATTTAATTACATCAAGCTCACATACTTTGCCGTTATACAAATCATCAAGATCAAGAAACATTTCTTTTGTGCCGAAATAACGGACAAAATCGTTGCCGGAGCCGAGAGGAACAACGGTCAGTTCAACATTATCAAAGCCATATGCCCCGTTGACAACTTCATAAAGAGTGCCGTCACCTCCGCAGGCATAAAACCTGATTTCTTCACCGGTTGAAGCTCTTTCTTTAACAAATCTTATGCCGTCACCCTTGGCTTTTGTGGGATAAATCTCGTATTCAAGGCCGTATTTTTCGCAAAGAGCTTTCACCTTGGGAACAATAACATTCATCGCCTTGTTTTTGCCCTTACCAGCATTCGGATTGACCACAAAAATATGTTTCATAAAACTACCTCTCTTATTTAAAATAAAAATATATCTGACACTTTATCATTCCGTTGTAAAGCTTACGCCGTTTATCGGCTTTTCTGCCGAAAGCATTTTCAAACTCCTCATCAGGACTTATCACGGTATATGACCAGCCGTGCCTTCTCTCAAAAACCTTCCCCATTTCGGAGTATAAAGCCTCGCAGGCAGATATATCCATCATTCTTTCACCGTATGGAGGGTTACATATCAATGTTCCCTTTTCGGAAGAAGGTCTGAAATTTCTGACATCGGCAACAGAAAGATTTATAAGGTCGGAAACGCCCGCCCTTGAAGCGTTGATCCGGGCAATTTCGATTGAAGACGGGTCAATATCATAACCGAAAGCTTCAAAATCAGGCACATCGCGTTCAAATGATCTTGCCCTCTCTCTTTCCTCTTTCCATACATTCTGAGGAATAACATCAAATCTTTCTGCGGAAAAATTCCTGTTTATACCGGGGGCGATATTCTTTGCCATAAGCGCTCCCTCAATAAGAATGGTTCCGGAGCCGCAAAAGGGATCATAAAGCTTGTGATAAGGTCTGAGACGGCTCAGTTCACACATTGCGGCAGCCAGTGTTTCCTTAATCGGCGCTTCATTTGCTTCAAGCCTGTATCCCCTTTTATGAAGGCCGTTACCTGAGGTATCAATGAGCATTGACACAACATCTTTATTGATGGAAAACTGAATCTGATGAATCGGACCGGTCTCATCAAACCACTCTTTACGGTATTTTGATTTCAGCCTTTCAACAACGGCTTTTTTTGAAACGGCCTGGCAGTCACGTGTGGAAAAGAGCGTGGAATTGATGGAATAGCCTTTAACGGGAAAAGCGTCATCGGGGCCTATCCATTTTTCCCATTCAAGAGCTTTGACGCCCTGAAAAAGCTCCTCAAAACTTCTTGCCTCAAAAGAGCCTACAAGTATCTGCACTCTTTCAGAAAACCTTGAACAGATGTTGACCCTGGCAAGCATATTCTCGTCACCCGAAAACAGCACTCTGCCGTTCTCGGCTCTGACATCAGAAGCCTCAAGCTGTTTTAATTCGTTTGAAATAAGGGATTCCATACCAAGCAGGCACGGAATAACAAAATCTATTTTCATATCATATAAATCAAGAGGAGAAAACCATAATAATCATACGGCTTTCTCCTCATTTACGGTTAACTATATAACTTATTCAACTTCGGGTGTAATGAGACCGTAGCCGCCGTCGCTGCGTCTGTAAACAGCATTGATACCGCCGCTCTTTTCATTAAGGAAAAGATAGAAATGGTGGCCGACAAGGTTCATCTGCAGTATCGCTTCTTCAACAGACTGAGGTTTAAGGAGAATTGTTTTCTCTCTGACAACCTCATAATCTTTTTCTTCGCCGACATCTTCATCAGACTCAATCGCATCAAATTTGCTGTTCTTGAGTTTTTTCTCGACTCTGGTCTTATTCTTTCTTATCTGCCTTATTAAGGTGTCAACACATTTGTCAAGAGCCTCGTTCATATTTGCAGCTCTTTCCTGAGCTCTGAAAATAATACCGTCATTATTTACGGTGATTTCAACCGCCTGTGATGACTTTTCAACGGTCGCAATTACTTTGGCTTCAACATTATCTCCGAAAAACTTTTCAATTTTGGCAAGCTTTCTTTCAGCATGCTCTTTGAAAGATTCGCGAGGTGTGCACTTGCGCCCGACTATGGTGATTTTCATACAGTCATCCCCTTAATATTATTAGAAGCCGTTTTGCTTCAATAACAGTATAACACAACATATAGTAAAAATAAAGTAAAATTTATATGAATATCGTCAGATTTCAAATGAATAATGCCTTGTTACATGGCAGCCGATATTCACCGCAACCGGGAGCCCCGCAATATGAGTGGGATAGGCTTCAATATTAACGGCAAGAGCTGTTGATTTGCCTCCGAAGCCCTGCGGACCGATATTAAGCAAATTGACTTTTTCAAGCATTTCACTCTCCATACCGACATAAAAATCATCGGGATTAGGGCTGCTGACATTTCTGCAAAGCGCTTTTTTTGCCAGCAAAGCGCACATTTCAAAATCTCCACCGATTCCGACTCCGATAACCATCGGAGGGCAGGGATTGCTTCCTGCGACCCGGGCGGTATCGACAACAAAATCGATAATGTCATTCGCGGAAGCGGAAGGAGTAAACATTTTCAGCCGGCTCATATTCTCGCTGCCAAAGCCTTTCGGAGCAACGGTAATCCTGACCTTATCGCCCGGCACAATTCGCGTATGCAAAACGCAGGGGGTATTGTCGTTTGTATTGACTCTTCTGAGAGGATCGGAAACAATGCTTTTTCTGAGCAGACCTTCGGTGTAACCCTGACGCACACCCTCATTGACTGCGTCCTCAAAGCTGCCGCCTGTAAAATGAACATCCTGACCGACATCGGCAAAAATTACGGCCATACCTGTATCCTGACATATCGGAAGGCACATTTCTTCCGCGGCCTTAAGATTATCCTCAAGGCATTTCATTACGCCTGAAGCAGGCTGTGATGTTTCGAGAGCGGAAAACTTTTTGATTCTGGTAATCAGATCGTCGGGCAGAGTGCGGTTGGCGTATATGCAGGCATATCTGATTTTTTCGGTTAAAAGATTTAAATTGATTTCCCTCATAACAACTTCAGGGGGCGCAAGGCCCCCTTCCTTTTATATAATTATTTGTGACCTCTGCGCGAATAGCCGACGCTACCTCTTTTGGAATCGGCTCTCTTAAGGTCGCTCATTTTTTCATCGCTTGCTTTTTTGAAACTGGCCATCATATCTTCAAAAGAAGCTTTCTCCCCTTTTACGGGTTCAGATTTCTGACCTTGCCAAACTCTGGGGGCAGAATTGCGCTTGTCATTGCCGCGCGGATTTCCGGCAGGTTTGTCGGACTGAGAACGGATGGATTTAGCGGAAGCATTCTCCGCCTTTCTGATAGAAAGACTGATTTTACCGGTATCGGAAACAGATATAACTTTGACCTTTACTTCCTGATTGACCTTGAGAATCTCATTTATATCCTTTACATAACCCGAAGAAACTTCGGATATATGGATCATTCCCGATTTTCCGCCTTCGAGCTCAACGAATGCTCCGAAATCTGTAATGCCTGTAACTTTTCCGCTGACAATTGCGCCTTCCTGGATTTGCATAGACTGATATGACCTTGACCTTTCGTAAAAATTATGCTGCGTCGTTATCGTAATAAACCCTTTCCTCGGGGTTTACATAACTGTACTCGCTTCTTGCGATTTCTTCGAGATAGGATTCATTATCACCGTTTTCAATCGATTCCTTGATTTTACTGTTGTCTTCAAGGATTGAGGAGACTTCGGTCTGCATTTCGCTCTCGCGCGCATCGAGCTCCCTTTTGGTCCTGATTTTTCCGAAGAGAACAATAAGATAAATTACAACCACAAGAATAATAACAGAAATAATAATCAGTTTTTTAGGGTCGTTTTTTAAAGAAACACGGCTCATAAATATCACTCCGCTTTGTAAGCAAAAATCAAAAACTTATCCGAATTCGTATTATACACGATTATAATATTATTTTCAATACTAAAAGATAAAAAATCAAAGCTGTCTGAACATAAGAGAAGCTTCTTCTTTTTTGGCAAATTCATTAACGCTGAGCACTTCAAAACGCGATGTTTTACCGCCAAAGGATATTTCGATTATATCGCCGACCTTCACATCGTAAGACGCTCTCTGAACCTTACCGTTTACGGAAACATGCTTAGCATCGCACGCATCGTTTGCAACAGTGCGCCTCTTTATTATCCTGGACACTTTCAGGTATTTATCAAGTCTCATAATTATTCTCCGAAAAATAAAACGCGGCTGCCCGCAAGGGGCAGCCTTTGTAAGGGGTAAATTATTTAACTGCCTTGCACTTTGCAGCTTTCTCTTTGAGAGCTGAGCCGGCCTTGAAGGTGGGAACCTTTGTTGCCTTAACCTTAACTTTTTCACCGGTCTGAGGATTACGGGCAGTCTTAGCCTTGCGCTTTTTAACCTCGAAAGTACCGAAGCCGATAAGCTGAACTTTGCCTTCCTTTACAAGACCGTCGGTGATGGAATCGATTACGGCGTTAACTGCCTTGTCGGCTGCCTTCTTCTCGATGCCGGCCTTAGCTGCTACAGCTGCTACAAGTTGAGTCTTATTCATTGTGTAGTCTCCAATCTAAAATATTTATGTGATACCCTTATGGGTAAACGCATACATAATCATTTGCCCGACTGTTTAACTTCTTCCCAGATTTTGTCGAGCTCTTCGAGTGAAGCGGATTTGATATCGATATTTCTGCCGGCGCAGATGGATTCAAGAGCTGAAAACCTGTCAAGAAATTTGTCGGAAGCTTTTGTAAGAGATTCTTCGGCGTCAATTTTAAGAAATCTTGAAACATTTACTGCGGAAAACAGCAAATCGCCGAACTCCTCATCTATACAATCTTTATCTCCGGAGGCAACTGCGGCTCTGAGCTCCGCGGTTTCCTCGGTAATTTTATCAAGAGCGCCGGAAATCTCATCCCAGTCAAAGCCGACATCCGCCGCTTTTTTCTGAAGTTTTGCGGCGCGCATAAGAGCAGGAAGTTCGCGCGGAACGCTCAGCATTGAATCGGAAGTGCTTTTGCGGCCCTTTGTGCGGCTTTTGATAGCGTCCCAGTTGGAAAGCACCTGATCGACAGTGTCTGCATTGACATCACCGAAAACGTGAGGATGCCTGATTATAAGTTTTTTTGAAACCTCATCAACAACATCGTCGAAAGTGAAGTTGCCCTTTTCCTCTTCCATAATAGTATGAAAGATAACCTGCATAAACAAATCTCCGAGCTCTTCGCGAAGAAGCGCGACATCTTTTTTGTTTATGGCCTCTATCACTTCATAAGTTTCTTCGATAAGATTCTTTTTGATACTTTCGTGAGTCTGCTCAATATCCCAGGGACAGCCGCCCGGTCTGCGCAGTATTTTCATTATTTCGATGAAATCCTCACAGGTGTATTTTTCCTTAAAATCATAATCTATCATCAGTGTCAATGACCTCTCCGCGCTACACTATAACATATTTTATCCTAAAAGTCCATATTTTTCAAGTATTTTTGCAAATTTTTCGCCTTTTGGCAGCACAATTACATCTTCTCGGGCTATACCTTTAAGAAGAAGCACGGCTGCAAAGTATACAAGAACGGCAAGAGCAACACCTGCAAGAGTGCCGAAAGTATCGGGATTTATAACGGAAACGGATGTATCGGCAGGGAAAATACGGGCAATAATCCCGTGCGCGGCAAAAGCCGTAACGCCTGAGAGCGCAGCGGCAATAAGCGGTTTGACAAACACGCTCTTCCAATTTACGCGCACTTTGGATATTTTGAGAAGACAAAACATATTTGTGCCGACGATAATAATATAGAAAAGCAGTGTGCCTGCCACGGCACCGTAAATGTTGATACCGGGTATGCCGACAAGAATAAAATTGCAGATAATCTTGCAAACAGCAGCAGCTGCAACGGTTTTCATCGGTATATCCGCTCTGCCGACAGCCTGGAGCATATTTGTGACAG
>JAEELT010000137.1 GCA_016282855.1 Clostridiaceae bacterium
CTCTTGATTGGAAGATTTTACCGCTCCTGAACGGTGTTTTTTACCTCTCCAAGCGGTAAGAATTACCCGTTTACCCCCGAAAAAGGCAGTTTTTCACAAGTTATTCACGCAGTTATTCACATTTTCGGAGAATGGATAATTCCGAATTATGAATTATGAGTTGTGAGTTATTATGAATTGCACCTTCGGTGCATGAATCGGCTTCGCCGTGAATTGCCGTGCAATTCATTGCGGGGCAAGCCGTTTTTATGATGCTCCGCATATCCTTGTGGCGGGCAGATAATATCTGCCCCTACGACGCGAGCACTATAAAACAAACATGTTTCTGATGTTACTTCCTCAAAGGCACCGCACCAGGTCGGATGCAGAAAGAGATGAAAACGGCTCTTTCCGGACTGAAGACAGTATCGGGATACGGCAAAGGACGGAAAGAGTCGAAAACAGACAATATAAAATCATTCCTTATAGCAAATCATATTGAACAAAAAACAGAACTGCGAGTTCATAACCCGCAGTTCATATAAACTATTGTCTGTTTGTTTTTCGCTCTTTATGCGCCGACCGTATCAAGTCATTTTTTCTTGCTTGACCTTGGTATCTATGACATGACGCGACGCCAGCTCGCTGCGCACATCCTCGAGCGATATTCCCATCTCAATCATCATCACCATCACGTGATATGTAAGGTCAGCTATTTCGTAGATTGTTTCCTTCCTGTCGCCGGCCTTTGACGCGATAATGACCTCTGTTGACTCCTCGCCTATCTTTTTGAGTATTTTGTCAATGCCCTTTTCAAAAAGATAGGTTGTGTATGAGCCTTCTTTTTTATCTGTTTTTCTGCCCTCAATGAGCTTCATAAGCCTTCCGAGGGTGAAATAGCCGATTTCGTCATTCTCGAAAACGGGGTTTTCAAAGCAGGACTCCGTGCCGAGGTGGCAGGCGGGGCCGTCGGGCTTCACGAGCACTACGAGAGCGTCTTTGTCGCAGTCCGCCGTGATTGAAACGATGTGCTGATAGTTGCCGCTGGTTTCGCCCTTGAGCCAGAGCTCCTGCCTTGAACGGCTCCAGAAGCAGGTGAGCTTTTTCTCCATTGAGATTGCGAGGCTCTCCCTGTTCATATACGCGAGCGTGAGCACCCGCTTCGTTTCGGCGTCAACCACTATTGCGGGTATGAGCCCTTTTTCGTCAAATTTAAGTGTGTTTATATCAATCATATCGTTACCTCTGTATTCTCACATTTATATTCTCGTTTGCAAGGCTCTGCTTAAGGTCCTTTATGCTGACCTCGCCGAAGTGGAAAATGGAGGCCGCGAGGCCCGCGTCAACCTTCGGAAGGGTCTTGAACAAGGTTATAAAATCCTCAATGCATCCCGCTCCGCCGCTGGCAATCACGGGCACGCTCACCGCATTGCACACGGCATCGAGCATTTCAAGATCAAACCCTTTTTTTACCCCGTCCGTGTCAATGGAGTTTAGCACCACTTCGCCCGCTCCGTTGCCTACGCATCTTTTTATCCACTCTATGGCTTCCATTCCGGTGTTTTCTCTGCCGCCTTTGGCAAATACCCTGAAAACGCCGTCAACTCTTTTTACATCGGCGGAGATTACCACGCACTGGTCGCCGTAAAGCTTTGCCGCCTCATTTATGAGCGACGGATTCCTTATTGCGCCCGAGTTTACGCTCACCTTGTCCGCCCCGCATTTGAGCACCCTGTCAAAATCTTCGGTGGTGTTTATTCCGCCGCCTACCGTGAGGGGGATGAACACTTTCTTTGCCGTTTCGCAGAGAATGTCGGTAAAGAGCTTCCTGCCGTCGGATGATGCCGTGATGTCGTAAAAGACAAGCTCGTCCGCTCCGCAGCGGGAGTAGTAATCCGCAAGCTCAACAGGTGAATTCACATCATTAAGCCCCTCGAAGTTTACTCCTTTGACAACTCTGCCGTTTCGCACGTCAAGGCAGGGGATTATTCTTTTTGTAATCATTTTGCCGCCTCAACCGCCTCTCTGATTGAAATGCTGCCTGTGTAATACGCTTTGCCGATTATCGCGGCATAGAGATTCATTTTTCTGAGTCTCTTCACATCTTCAATTGAAGACACACCGCCGGAGGCGGTAATGTTTATCTTGTATCTGCGGGAGAGCTCCTCATAAAGGCTCAGATTTGTGCCCTGCATTGCGCCGTCTTTTGAAATATCGGTAACAATCAAGGTCTGTACTCCGAGCTTCTCCATCTTTTCGCAGAACGAATAAACATCATACTTTGAATTTTCTGTCCAGCCTTTTACCGCGACAAAGCCGTCTTTTATGTCTGCCCCCACGGCGACTCTGCCGCCGTATTCTCTCAGGGCTTCCCTCAGAAAGTTTTCATCGGTTACCGCCGCCGTGCCGAGAATGATTCTGTCAACACCGGAGGTTATGTATTTTTCGGCAACATCCAGAGAACGTATGCCGCCGCCGATTTCGGAAAAGAGACCCGATTCGCGCGCAATGTAACGCACGGTTTCTATGTTTGGGGTTTCGCCTGTTCTGGCGCCCTCAAGGTCAACCAGGTGCAGGCATGTCGCGCCCTGATTTCTGAAATCAAGAGCCGCCTCAAGCGGGTTTTCGTTATATACGGTCATCTGACTGTAATCGCCTTTATACAGGCGCACAGCTTTGCCGCCGTAAAGGTCAATCGCAGGAAAAATCAGCATAACGGACCCTCCCTTTCGCAGAATGCCCTCAGTATCGCAAGCCCGACATCGCCGCTTTTTTCCGGGTGAAACTGTGTGCCGTAAACATTGCCCTTTACCACAGCGGCGGTAAGGGGAGCGCCGTACTCGGCAACCGCGGCCGTGTCTTTTTCACAGCCGGCGGCGTAGAATGAGTGAACAAAGTATACGAAGTCACCCTCTTTGATATATCTGAAGAGCCCGCCGTCATCATTTCTGAATATGAGCGCGTTCCAGCCTATGTGCGGTATTTTGTAATCTGCCGGTATCACATCCGCTATGGGCTTTATCTCACCCTCGATGAGACCGAGACCTTCGTATTCACCGTATTCATAGCTCTTTTCAAAGAGCAGCTGCATACCAAGACATATGCCCAGCAGAGGTTTGCCTTTTGCGACTTCCTCTTTAAGCACCCTGTCAAGCCCGCTCTTTCTGAGCTTTTCGGCCGCGTCACCGAAAGCGCCTACGCCGGGCAGGATTATTCTGCCGGCCTTTTTTATCACCTCCGGGTCGGAGGTTACGACGGCTTTTTCACCTATCGCGTCAAAAGAGCAGGTCAGCGAGAAAAGGTTGCCCACTCCGTAATCAATAATGGCAGTCATCAGATAATACCTTTCGTTGAGGGGATTTCGTTTGCGTATTCGCTGTCGATTTTCACAGCTTCTTTAAGGCTTCTCGCAACGGATTTGAAAGCGCCCTCCGCAATGTGGTGGGAGTTTCTGCCCTCGGGCTGGCGGATGTGAAGGGCAACGGGAAAATTGCGCACAAACGCGCAGAAGAATTCCTCAACAAGCTCGCAGTCAAACTCGCCGATTTTCTGAGTCTGAAAGCTCAGGCCGTAAGAAAGGCAGCTTCTGCCGCTTATGTCAACGGCAGTGAGAATCAGAGCCTCATCCATCGGCAGAATGCAGGAGCCGTAGCGGGTGACACCTTTTTTGTCGCCGAGAGCTTTCTCAAACGCGGTGCCGAGGCATATGCCTATATCCTCAACTGTGTGGTGATAATCCACCTGCGTGTCTCCTATGCACTTTACGTCAAGGTCAAATCTGCCGTGCTTTGCGAAGAGGGTCAGCATGTGGTCAAGAAAGCCGCAGCCGGTGCTTATGGTGCATATTCCGCTGCCGTCAAGGTCGAGGTTGAGCACTATATCTGTCTCTTCGGTTTTTCTGTTTATTGTGGCAAGTCTCATTTTATTTCCTCCGTTATTTCTCTGAGAACGCTGATGAGCGCGTCCATCTGTTCTCTTGTGCCTATGCTTATCCGGTTATAATCCTTAATGTTATCCGGAGTGAAGTGCCTGACTAAAATGCCCTTTTCCCTGAGTCTGAGGTAAACATCCTCTCCGCTTATTTTCGGGTGCTTTGCAAAGACGAAGTTTGTGCTCGAATTATTGAGCTCAAAGCCGAGCTTTCTAAGCTGCTCGGTGGTATATTCGCGGTTTTCTGTTATGACAGCGCAGTTGCGGCGGGTGTATTCGTCATCCTTTATGGCCGCTATGCCCGCTGCTCCTGTCATAGAATTAACATTATAGGGGTTAATTGAGAATTTCACGGTGTTGAGGTCCGCTATAAGCTTTTTGCTGCCAATGCCCATTCCGAGTCGCGCGCCCGCCATGGAGCGGCTTTTTGAAAATGTCTGGGTTACGAGCAGGTTATCGTATTTCTGAGTAAGGGGCACACAGCTTTCACCGCCGAAATCGACATAAGCTTCATCTATGATAACTGCATTATCCGGATTGCTTTTAAGTATCTCCTCAACTTCTCCCGTGCTGATGGCAAGGCCGGTGGGGGCGTTGGGGTTAGCTATAAAGATTGTTTTGTTTATGCCGAGGTAATCCCTGTAATCGAGCGTCATATCGCTTCTGAGCGGTATTGTCTCATAGGGCACGCCGTTTACATTGGCAAACACCTTGTAAAAGCCGTAGGTGATGTCGGCGAATACCGCGGGGCAGGAGCTGTGGCAGAAAGTGATGAAAGCAAAGTTCAGTATTTCATCGGAGCCGTTTGTCATAAGCACGCACTCCGCCGGCACGCCGAAATAATCAGCCATTGTCTTTGTAAGCTCTCTGTTGTCCGGGTCGCAGTAGAGATTCAGCCCGCTCGCCGCCTGCGCCGCCGCTTCGGTCGCTTTCGGCGAGGGCGGGAAGGGCGACTCGTTTGTGTTGAGCTTTATGAAGCTCCTGCCGGTAGGCTGCTCCCCCGGCACATACGAGTCAAGGTCTCTGAATTCGGGTCTTAAATATTTACTCATTTTTATCATCCTCAAGTCTTATTACAGCGCTCTTTGAGTGAGCTGTGAGCCCTTCACGCAGCGCAAAATACTCAACGTCATAAGCAAGGTCGGCAAGGGCATCCTTTGTGAAATAGGAATATTGTGTCTTCTTAACAAAATCATCTACCGACAGCGGGCTTGAAAACTTTGCCGTGCCGCTTGTGGGCAGAGTGTGGTTGGGGCCGGCCATATAATCGCCGAGCGCCTCCGGACAGTACCTGCCCATAAATACGGATCCTGCGTGCCGTATGGAATCAAGGTAATCAAAGGGATTGTCAACGCAGAGCTCAAGGTGCTCGGGTGCGATTTCGTTGGCAATTTCAAGCACCGCGTCAAGAGTATCCGCAACGATTATCTTGCCGTTTGTATCAATGGAGGCTCTGGCTATTTCATATCTTTCGAGCGCGGGAAGCTGCTTTTCAATCTCATCTCTGACTTTTTCCGCAAGAGCGCGCGAGTCTGTCACAAGCACTGCGCTTGCCATTTTGTCGTGTTCCGCCTGTGAGAGCAGATCTGCCGCGACATAAGCCGGATTCGATTTGCCGTCGGCAACGATAAGAATCTCGCTCGGCCCGGCTATCATATCGATTGACACAGTGCCGTAAACCTGTTTCTTAGCCTCGGCTACATAGGCGTTGCCCGGGCCGACTATTTTATCGGCCTTCGGTATGCTTTCGGTGCCGTAAGCGAGCGCGGCTATTGCCTGCGCGCCGCCGACCTTGAAGATTTTATCCACTCCGGCAACCTTCGCCGCCGCGAGTATGGAGGGGTTTACTTTGCCGTTTTTTGACGGGGGAGTGACCATAACAACATCTTTTACCCCCGCAATTTTTGCGGGAATGGCATCCATAAGCACGGTGGAGGGGTAGGCCGCCGTGCCGCCCGGCACATACAGACCCGCCCTGTCAACAGGGATAATCTTCTGGCCGAGCACTACTCCTTTGGTGTCGTTGATTATAAATGAGGAGCGCACCTGCTTTTTGTGGAAGGCGGCTATGTTATCCCTTGCCCTCTCAAGCACTTTTATGAATCTTTCGGGTACTGCCGCGAAAGCCTCATCGATTTCCTCCTGTGAGACGGCGAAACTGTCAATATCAGCGCCGTCAAATTTCAGAGTGTATTCCCTGAGAGCGGCGTCGCCGTTTTCCCTGACGTTTGCGATTATGCCTTCAACCGTTTCCCTGACATTTGCAGTGGTTGTGCTTCTTATAAAGATATCATTTATATCCGTTTCGCTGTAATTGAGTATTCTGATCATTTGATTTCCTCCGAAATGCTTTCGGTTATTTTTTCTATTTTTTCGCTCTTGAAGCGGAAACTTGCTTTGTTGGCTATGAGCCTTGCGCTTATTGGGACTATTGTTTCAAGCACCTCAAGATTGTTTTCCTTAAGGGTTGCTCCCGTTTCAACTATATCGACTATCACATCTGAGAGCCCGAGGATGGGGGCTATCTCTATGGAGCCGTTAAGGTGGATAATGTCTATATCGCGGCCCTTTGAATTGTAATAATTCGCGGCTATATTTGAAAACTTGGTGGCAACCGTCAGAGTGCGGGTGCAGTCATCCCTGAATGATACCGGCCCCGCGACCGCCATACGGCATTTGCCTATACCGAGGTCAAGCAGTTCAAACACATCCGGCTCATATTCGAGCAGTATATCCTTGCCCGCAACGCCTATATCCGCCGCGCCCCTCTCAACATAAATCGCCACATCGGAGGGCTTGACCCAGAAATATCTTATTTGCTTTTCGGCGTTTTCAAAAATAAGCTTTCTGTTGGGCTCTTTTATCGAAGGGCACTCCCAGCCCGCTTTTTCAAATATATCATATACCTTTTCGCCGAGTCTGCCTTTAGGCAGGGCTATGTTTACAAATCTGTCCAAACCGGATCACTCCTTCAGAATTCAATCAGCTGTCTGTATCTGAGCTTTTCGGGTATTCTTTTTACGGCGAGCACAGAGCCCTGCGCCGAAAGCTCTTTCACCTTTTCGGTAAGAGCCTTGCGCTGAGCGCTCTCTCCGTAAAGCAAAACGGTATCCACATCATAATCCTTGCCGGCTCTGAAAAGCTTTTCAAGCTCGTCAAGATAAACCGCGAAACCGATTGCCTTTGATTTCTTGCCCATTTTTTTCATCAGCTTGTCATACTGCCCGCCGGAAAGCACCGCGGTAGGCACGCCGTCAATATATCCCTTGAACACTATGCCGTTGTAGTATTTTAAATCACCCGTATAGGAGAAATCAAGGTCGATTATGTCCTCGTATTCCTCAAGAGACGCCGCCGTGGACTCGAGAAGCGGCAGGGACGGGCAATCGGGAACGAGCTGCCTGAGCGACCCGATAACCGTGCCGGGGCGTCCGTGCAGGGAAACAAGCGAGCTGAAGAGAGCGCACTTGTCTTTGCTTATGCCTTCGCTTTCGCACTTTGCGGCAATGCCGTGAAGATTTTTTTCGCCCGCGAGCATAAGCAGGGCGGCGGACGTTTCGCCGTCTGAGGTGAGAAGACCTGCAGCGTATGAAAGCACATCGAGGTCCGTGATGCTGAGCACACAGCTGTCTGAAACCGTTTTAAGGCTCATCGCGGCAAGGGAGAGCGTTTCCGAGATACAGTAGCCGTCCACATCGCCCATGCATTCTATGCCTACCTGCATAAGCTCCCTGTAGCTCTTGCTGCTCTTTGAAACCCTGTAAACATTTTCATTGTAATAAACCTTGTGAATGCCTTGCGGGTCATCCTCGCTGTTTTTTATTATGGACAGGGTAACATCGGGCTTGAGTGCGAGCAGCTTTCCGCACGTGTCGTTGAAGGTGATTATGTTTTCGGAAACGAGAAATTCCTTGTTTTTGACATAGAGGTCATATTCCTCGAATTTAACCATTTTATACTGTTCATAGCCGTATTTTTCATAGAGAGAGCGCAGAGAAAAAATTATTTTTTCATCATCGCGCAGATTGTATTCATTTATCATCTTTTGCCTTCATCCTTTCTATGGCGGATCTGTAACCGCCGCCCCCGTAATTGAGACAGCGGCTCACCCTGCTTATAGTGGCTGTGCTTATGCCTATTTCTTTTGAAATTGCAAGATAGTTTTCACCCTCGTAAAGCCTTTTTGCGGCTTCGAGGCGCTGTGACATATCCTGCAGCTCCTTGATTGTGCAAAGGTCCTCAAAGAAGCTGTAGCATTCGTCAACATCGTTAAGGCTCAGTATTGCTTCAAAGAGACGGTCTGTCTGTTCATTTCTGAAATTCATATTCATACCTCAGAATCAGGTTATCATAATAAAACAATATGCCAACTCGCTTTTACAAGTTAGCATATTAACACATTAGCACGCTAAAGTCAAGGACATTTTTACCACTGCAGTCCCGGCTCCATTATATGCATATTTCTTATATCCGGGTTTTTAATTTTATTCTGTATTTCATAGGCGTGCATTTCAAGAAAATCATCGCGGCACACGCTCAGCCCGCTCTGCCTGAAATAGTCTGCAAATTCACCCGCGATGTCTTCTATTACTGCGCTTTGGGCGGCGTGGGTTTCCGAGCAGAGAAGCTCCTCAAGAGCTTCGGCGGTGTCGGAAAGCAGGTCAAGGCTTTTCATTCCCCGCAGAGCCCATTTGTAAAATGGCGCAAAGGAACCGTTGAGCAGGTAAACGAGTGAAATGCAGTTTTTTGCAAACTCCGTCTTTGCAAGCGAGGCGGCTCCTCTTTCGCCGTGAGAAATGCAGCGCGAGAAATTATATTGCCCGCTTTGCGCCATGCCAATTGCTCTCGCGGCAATCTTTTTAAGGCGCACGTCAGCCGGCATCCCGCTTTTTATTTTTTCGCGTATTCCCGTGAATACGCCGAGGTCGTCGCGGAATACCTCTCCGTTTACCGCCGCGGCGAGGGTGAACTCAGGCGTATAAAGCCACTGCCCGTCGCTTTCCGGGGCGCCTGCGCTGCCTGTAAGAGGCCTGAAGAAATCCGATATTTTCATTACTCCGAAATGGTTTTTGCCGTAAGGGTTTACAGGGGCTTTTGCTATTCCGTCCATTTCATCCGGCAGCGAGCCGTAGGCCCTCGCGAGGGCAAAGCCCGCCCTGTCATAATCCTCATCGGTGAGCCAGAGGCAGAAGCCCGCTCCGCTGTCGTGGTCGCGGCTTATTTCATCGTCATAGCCGAAGCAGTCCGAGCCGGGGCCGGCTATTCCGGCGGCAATCCTGCCCTCAAGCTCCGGAAAAGAAGAGTGAATCATTTCCCTGCCGAAGGTTTCATAGTATTTTCTGCTTATTTCTGTTCCCTTCATATATCCTTTCCGCTCTTTCATTGAGTGTTTTTTCATCAGCGAATCTGCCGAAATACCCGTATGACGGGGCGCATTTGCGGCAGGTGAAAGCATATTTATCAAAGCGTCTGCAATCGGGATTATCCAGTGTCTTCATCGCCTCGTCAAGAAGCGCGTTCACGCTTTCGTCAAGGTAATTCTTTTCAAATCTGAGGTGCGCAAGATTGACGCAGGTGATTGCGTATTCCAGAGCCTGCTCTTTACTGTTTCCCGTTATTTCAAGCGCTTTCTGAAAATACTGAGCGGCTTTGTCTGTGCTGCCGTTATCCTGAAAGGCGAGAGCCATGTTATTGTAAAGCCCTGCAATCAGAGGGTCGTGCGCGGGCAGCGATGAGGTGAGCAGCTCCTCCGCCTTCGTATAGAGGTCCATAGCCTGCGCGGCTTTGCCGAATGATTTCATTGTGGTGGCGCAGTTGAGCAGAATTGTGCCGCGGTCTTTATCGGGTATCTGCGTATTTTCGAGAAGCACGGCACATTCATCAATGCACAGCATGCCTTCCTTTTCCTGCTTCGTCTGCCTGTAAAGGCCCGTAAGTTCATTGAGAACCGTGAGCGGGGAC
The DNA here is from genome assembly GCA_016282855.1 of Clostridiaceae bacterium. GTDB lineage: Bacteria > Bacillota > Clostridia > Oscillospirales > Acutalibacteraceae > CAG-177. Next base: position 9,871 of record JAEELT010000137.1, read on the forward strand.
AGCGGCGAAAGACCCCTGCGGCTTTTGTCGAGCGCTTCTGTAAGGAAGGCGAGCGCGCCCTGCAAATCCTCCTGCGCGTAAAAGGCGTCAAGCTCTTTTATAAATTCTGACGATATATCCGTATGCATTATTGTAACCTTTCTGTATTGAAATAATACCGCTGCTATGGTATCATTATTTAAGATAATGCCGGGAGGTGATATGATGAAAAACGGCTTTTTTGCAATGGTGTCAAGAATGAAATATATTAACCGCTGGGCTCTTATGCGTAACGAGCACGGCGAAAACCTGATGGAGCACTCTTTTGAGGTTTCGGCAATTGCCCACGCCCTTACCGTGATAGGCAACAAGCGCTTCGGCAGGAATCTTGACTGCAGCAGAGCCGCACTTCTCGGCCTCTATCATGATACGCCCGAAACACTCACAGGCGATATGCCCACACCCGTAAAGTATTACAGCGATGAGGTAAGGCGGGCATATACAACCGTTGAAAATGAAGCCTGCCGCAATCTGCTTGATATGATTCCCGATGATTTCAGGGATGAATATGAGCCGCTTTTTGTGCGCAGCGAGGATGACGCCGAGCTGTGGAAATATGTAAAAGCGGCAGATAAAATAAGCGCCCTGATAAAGTGTATTCAGGAAAAGAGAGCGGGCAACACCGATTTTGATTCCGCCGCCGAGAGCACAGCGGCTTCAATAGAAGCGCTCGGGCTCGAAGAGGCAAATGTGTTTGTGAGGGAATTCCTGCCCGCTTATGAGCTTACTCTTGACGAGCTCAAGAGAGACTGAGCGTGTGTAAGCTTGTTTTTATATTACTCCATTGCTGTCCCTAATTCAAGGAAAAGATTATTACAATAAGAGGTGACGCAAATATGAAAAGAATTATCTGCGCCGTTATTGCCATTGCAGCAGTCTGCAGCCTGCTTACTGCCTGCGATATAAAAATACCCATGATAAAAGAGGAGACAACCGCAGAAAGCACCACGGAAACCACCACTTTGCCGCCCGATTACGGTGCGTGGGGCAAATCATATTCCGATTATCTGCTCTCAATAGCGGGCGGCAATGCGAATCTTGCCGGCTATTATTATGAGCCGGAGGACTGCCGTTTCTCAGTTGTCGACCTTAACGCGGACAACATACCCGAGCTGCTTATTTCCGGAGGAGATCAGGAAGCCTCAAAGGTTGATATTCACACATTCAACGGATATGAAACCCGTTATATCGGCTCCGCGGGGGCAGCCGGCAACATGACATACGTTGAGGGTGCCGGTCTTATATACACATACGAACTGCTCGAAAACCAGGAAACCCACACGGTCAGCTTCTTCGACGGTGAGAGCATAAAGCAGGTGTGGCAGGGTATCACAATCGCTTCGGACAGCTCTCTTATCCCCGTTGACTGCAATGAGGATTACGGCGATAAGGTTGAGTTTTTCACCTCCGATTCCGAGGAGCCCATAGCGCAGGAGGATTACAGAGCAGCTTTTGCGCAGAATATACCTGCCGCCACGGTTACTCTCGGCAGAGACGGATATCCGCTCACCGAAGAGAACGCTGTAGCGCTCAAAACCGGAGCCGATTTTATCGACAGGTCAGATGATACGGATGGTAAAGAAGAGGGCGGCGCATATCCCGAAACGCTTCCGCAGGGGGATGCCGCCGCGGCATTCAAAGCCCTGCTGACAGAAAAGATTCTTTCCGGGCTCGGTGAGGATGTTATGTTCGGCTTCATGAATATAGACGATGACGGCACGCCCGAGCTTTTCATTTCACAGGGGGAGAGCGAATACTCCGCGGTTGAGATTTACTGCTTTGACGGCGAGAGCCCCGTGCTTGTATGCACTTCCGGCTCATCGGGCAAAACAGGTGTTGCAGAGGGCGGGGGAATCGTTGCAGGCACCTTCAAAGGCGAAGGCTCGCAGAGCAATGTTGTATACAGACTTGACGGCGGCAAGAGCACCGTTATCTGGAGCGGCGAAACCATAACCGGCGAAGACGGCGCAGTTGAGTACACCTCAGACGGTGAAACCGTTGATAAAG
>JAEELT010000016.1 GCA_016282855.1 Clostridiaceae bacterium
CGGAGGGATGACTGTTTGTGAATGATAAATCTTTTTTGAAAACATAGGTCTTGCCGTTTTCAAGCAGATAACCCGATTTGCTTCCGGCCACAACATCAACCGTGTTGTTTTTTGCCTCAAGCGCGCGGCCTTCCACAGTCGTCTGCCCTGCCGCCTCCAGAATCTGCTGATTCGCTTCAATAGCGTCAACGGCCTCATCCTCAGCTGAAGCCTGAGTTTCGGCGTGAGCCGATATGGGTATCACAGACACAAGCATGGTAACCGCGAGAAAAATCGACAGCGCCCGTTTCACCGATTTCATAATCTTTCCTCCAAATATAAAAGTGTTTATTCGGCGGGTGATTTATTTTTCCAAAATCAATTATAATAAATCAAAAGCTAAAAATCAACAATCAAACATCAAGGTTATGAAATAATTATTTAACATCAGCACGCTTGAAAAAAACGGGCAGATGATATACTATTAAACACACGGCAATAACGCCTGAGACAACACAACAAGAAAGGAAAAGCAACATAAAAAAAGATTTAGGCCTTGTATCGGCTGTGTATCCCATGCCCGTGCTCATGGTCGCGACCTACGACGAAAGCGGAAAAGTGAATGTGATGAACGCGGCGTGGGGTCAGATATGCGATGAGGACAAAATTATTCTCTTTATCGGAGAGGGCAAAAAGACGTGGCTCAACATCAAAGCAAGCAAAGCCTTTACCGTAGCGCTTGCGGACGAGGCTCATATGGACGCAGCCGATTACTTCGGAATAGCTTCCGGCAATAAAATTGATGACAAGTTTGAGCGCACGGGCTATCACGCTGTCAGGAGCGGCAAAGTGAACGCTCCGGTAATAGAAGAATTCCCCGTTGCTATGGAATGCGAACTGCTTGAATTCCTTCACACGGACTATGTGGACGGCATAGTTGGAAGGATAGTAAATGTGAAAGCGGAGGAGTCAGTTCTCTCAGACAACGGCAAGATAGACCCCGCAAAGCTTCACGCAATTATGTTTGACACATTCCAGAGCGGATACTACTCAACAGGCGAAAAGGTCGGCAAGGCGTGGAACGCCGGTGCCGCCCTTATGAAAAAATAATAAAGCGCCGCATAAAACACGCCTCTCAGGGCTCATACCCGGAGAGGCGTTTTGCTTTATCTGATTCACTTGTATTTCCGGTTTACCGCCGGGTCATATACTGCTGAGATAAGCGGTGAATTCAACAGTATCATCCTGCGTGCGGGCGGCTTTTATGTATCCCTTATGATTTTCGCATATTCCCCTTGCTACCGAAAGCCCGATGCCGAAGCCGCCGCTCTCGCTGCTGCGCGATTTATCGGCCCGGTAAAAGCGGTCAAACAGCTTAGGAAGGTCTTCGTCAGCCATTGAGGCGCACTTGTTTGACGCTGTGATAAGAACACCCTTTTTGTGCTTCCTGAGCGAGAACGCGATGCCGCTGCCCTCGTCGGAATATCTGACCGCGTTGTCGGCAAGGATTGAAATGAGCTGCCTTACGCCGTATTCATCTCCGCTGAGAATCACTCCGCTTTCAATATCGGCTGTGATCTCGTGCCCCTTCTGAGCCGCGAAATCGGCAAACGAGCCGACAGTTTCGGCAACGGCATCGCTCACGCAGAATTCCTCCGCGTCAATCTCACGCCCCTCGTCAGATTTTGCAAGCGTGACAAGCGAATTGACGAGGTTTTTGAGCTTCTCTGTCTGAGCGCCCGCCTTGTCAATCCACTTCTGCTTACCCACTTCCATTTCGAGCACACTCAGGCAGGTATTTATGACCGTAATGGGTGTTTTAAGCTCGTGGCCGGCGTCGGTAATGAACTGCTTCTGCTTAAGGTCGCTCTGAATGACCGGCTCCATCGCTCTGCCCGAAAGTATAATGATAATCACGCAGATAAGCGCAATGCAAATCACCGTGACAAGCACGGAAACAGCAAGCAGATTTGCGGCGGAATTCATTTCTCTGTGGCAGTCCAGGAAAACAGCGAGGCCGGAGCCGTCATCCTGCTTTACGACCTTGTATCTGTAACCGTCCTTATAGCCGAAGCCTTCGCCGTGGCTGAGGGCTATGCCGGCAAAATCATCAATCTCATCATCTTCAACCGCCGCGATTTTATCAAGATTATAGTTTACGACCTGTCCGGAAGAGTCAAAGTATATCACAAAAAACCTCGTCTGAAACGGCGTTTCTCTGTCAAATCGTGCCCTGTCACCGGGGGCGGAAAGCCTGTTTGACTGCGAGGGCGGGATATCCTTTTTTTCCGGCTCCGGCATCCTGCCGCGGTTATCAATGATTGTATTTATAATCCTGTCAAGCCCGGATGTTTCGGAAACATAGTTTGCGGCATTTACTCCGGCACACAGCAGAATCATAACAGCAGAAACGGTCACCGCTGAAATGAGAATGAATTTTTTGCGCAGGCGCTTAATCATTTTCAACCTCCAGAATATAACCGAGGCCCCGATTCGCGCGTATACCGACCTTTGAGCCGAGCGAAACAAGCTTCTTTCTCAGGTTTGATATGTGAACCCATACAACATTTATTTCTGCGTCGGAATCCCAGCCCCATACTCTCTCCATAATCTTCTCGGCGGAAAACACTGTTTTTGGGGAGCGCATAAAAAGCTCCATAACCTGAAACTCCCTGCCGCTGAGTCTGGCGGACTTACCTGTGGCACACTCAAGAGAGGCGGTAACCGGGTTTAAGGTCAGGTCGCCGTATGACATCACGGAGGGCCTGTATTCCTCGCGCCGCCTGAGCATCGCGCGCACGCGGCTGAGCAGCTCATCCGTGTCAAAGGGCTTGGGCAGATAATCGTCCGCGCCGGTATCGAAGCCGGTTATCCTGTCATTCTTTTCTGCTTTGGCGGTCAGCATCATCACGGGAGTTTTATTGCCGTCGGACCGAAGGCGGCGCAGGACTTCTATTCCGTCCATTTTAGGCATCATTATATCAAGGATAATCGCGTCATAGTCATCCGCTCCGGAGTACTCGTAAGCGGAGAGACCGTCATTTACCGTATCAACAGTAAACTGGTTTCTTTCAAAAAACACAGTCAGCGCCTCGGCAAGGTCGGGCTCATCCTCGGCAATAAGCAAGCGCATTTATATCACCTCTGCGGTTATTATAATATAAAAGACGGGCAAAATCAACAGTTCTGTATGCCCTGACGCGCTGTCAGAGAGACTCCCCGGAGGAATATCTGCCGCAGGAAACATTCAGGTTGCCGTTTCTTACTCTGATTTCGTCAATGAATTTTTTGGGAACCCTGTCGCTTTTGAGAGCGATTGTGTACTGCAGGTCAAACAGAGTGCCCATATTTGAGGTTTTCACCTTTTCAAGCTCCGCTTTTTCGGTGTACTGCGCAAACAGATCGTCAAACATTCCCTCGTAGTCAAGATTCTCGGGTATGGTTATTTTAAGAGTGCGCAGTGTATCCTCCCTGCCGCCGAATCTGACGGCGCTGAGCACAAGCATACAGGCGGCAATGATTGCAAACAGCAGCACGGCGAGCGTGATATAGCCCATGCCGGTGGCAAGACCGATTGCCATAGCCAGAAAGATTGTGCCTATTTCTTTTGCCGTGCCGGGAGCGGAGCGGAAACGCACGAGCGAAAACGCGCCGGCAACCGCAACGCCTGCCCCGATATTGCCGTTTACAAGCATAATCACGGCCTCAACTATAGCTGGAAGCACGGCGAGCGTTACGGCAAAGCTCTGTGAGCAGCGGTTTCTGAACATATACACAAGAGCTGTGAGAATGCCGAGGACAACCGACACAGCCGTGCAGATTAGAAATGACGCGGGAGTAATTGTGTTATCTATTATTGACGAAAATCCTGTTATAGTTTCAAGCACTTAAAAGCATCTCCTTTTTTACGGCTGTAACACCGCTTTTACATTTCAAAATGTGATTTGTGTAGCAGGTTCCGTATTTTGAAAATGAAACGGACCTTATACCAAGCGAGCTCAGTATATCGCACAGCCACAGCGGGCAGGCACCCGGAATCTTTATTTCCATAAGAATCATATCGGTGTCAATAATCGGCAGGCCGTCATCACCCTCGCTCAGGCTCAGCCGGTCAAGCCGGTATCTGAGGCCCGTGTCAAAGGTGACTCTCAGGTCCGGGTTATCAATGCCCTGAAACGCTTCTCTGTCATAAGCGATATACACTTTGGGCACGGTATGATAAAAGCTCTGGAAATATTCTATTTCCCTGCTTATCTGACCCCCGTCCTCACGGCGGCCGATTCCGCCGAGGAAGCCGGCGCAGTCACACTCGGGCAGAGTAATGCGTCTTTTGTAAACCACGCCATCATATTTCTTTTTAATCTCCGCAAACACATTGTCTTCAGGCCCGGGAACACCGTAGCTCCTTACACGGAGTTTTTCTTTATAGACGGGCTTTTCGAGCGACGCCCTTATCAGGCGGTAATCATCGGTATCATAATATATATTACCTAATGTGTATCGTCCGTAGTCATCCGCTCTGAGCATCGGCGCCGCCATCTGCCTGAACGCTATGTACTGCTCAATGGTAAGAAAATACTTTTTTTCGTATCTTCTGAAGCAGGTCTGAATCTGCCCGCTCATCCGGAATCCCTCCTTTTCGTTTGCTTCACCTGCAGTATAACCCGCCATCCTAAAGATAACCTAAAGGAAAAAAGAATTTTTCTTTAGCTTTCCTTTAGGTTCGCAATGTACAATGATGCCGTAATCAAAGCACCGGCGCATGCCGGAAAAGGAGGATTAACCAATGAAAAGGAATAAAAGATTATTGATTATCGCGGCAGTATTATCCGCCGTATGCCTGCTGCTCACCGGCTGCGCCGCAAAAGCACCCTCTGAAAGCGAAGCTGTAACGAGCGCGGCTGAAACATCGGGATCTGAAGAAACAGCGCGGGACGCAAGCGGCACAACGCTGATTGAAATGAGCGGCACTTCAGCGCGAATAACCGGCAACGGAGCAAAAAGCGGAAACGGAAATATAATAATCGTCAGCGCAGGCACATACACACTCAGCGGCGAGCTTGACGGTAGCGTAATCATTGACGCCGGGGATGAAAGCGTGACCCTGGTTCTCAGCGGCGCAAGCGTAAGTTCATCCGGCTCAAGCGCTGTTAACGCGGTGAAGGCAGGCAGCGTGACCCTTACAGCGGCAAACGGCACCGTAAACACACTCACCGACACTCCGGAATACATTTTCGATAACGATTATTCCGACAGCGAAAAAGAAGAACCGGACGCTTGCGTGTTTGCAAAATGCAATCTGACCGTAACAGGCGGCGGAAAGCTGACTGTAAACGGCAATTACAAAAACGGAATAAAGAGCAAGGATACGCTGACGGTTGAAGGCGCCGACATAACAGTAAAAAGCGAAAATAACGCTCTGACCGGCAGCGATAAAGTGAGCATAAGCGCTTCAGCCCTTGATTTAACAGCGAAAGGCGACGGAATTCACTCAAACGGCGAGGCGGAAATAAACTCCGGAGAGATTACCGTTAAATCCGATGACGACGCGATTCACGCCGACAGCAGCGTAACGGTAAACGGCGGCACAATAAACATCGATGCCCACGAGGGTATTGAAGGCACCCTGGTCACAATCAACGAAGGGAACATCACCGTGAATGCGAGCGACGACGGAATAAACGCAGCTCAGAAGGTTGACGGCGTAACGCCCAGAGCCGAAATAAACGGCGGAGAAATAACAATCACAATGGGCGCGGGCGACACCGACGCCATAGACTCAAACGGTGACATTGCAATCACCGGCGGCACAATAAACATCACTGCGCAATCCGCGTTTGATTATGATGGCAAAGCTGAGCTACTCGGCGGCGAGGTTTATGTAAACGGCGAAAAGATATCCGAAATCACCAACCAGTTCGGCGGCGGTATGCCCGGCCCCGGAGGCGGCAGAGGCGAAAACTTCGGAAATGTGCCTCCCGATGAAAACGGCGAATTCGGAAGAGACAGAGGCAACAGAGGATTCGCCGGCGAAAACACAGACATACCGCCTGAAATGCCCGGCACCTCCGCGGCATAAATCACCGTATTTTCCCCGCTTGATAATAAACAATACTCCGGCTGATGCCGGTTGTTCATAAACCGGTAAAATCAGTATAACTTGAATAAAACAAATGCGGCTTTGTCAGGCAGAGTCGGTTAATTAAAAAAGATTTAACAGAAAAGTCCCTGCATACTCTTAATGGTATGCGGGGACTTTATTATTGATAAACTTCGGGTTTTGTATTTACCCGAGGGCGACATCAAGCGCCATCATAACGGTAAAACCGAACGCGAACATCACAACACCGGTGTTGGAATGCTCGCCCTGTGACATTTCGGGAATAAGCTCTTCCACAACAACGTAAATCATTGCGCCCGCGGCAAACGAGTTGTTTTCATAAAGGCAGCTGTAAATTATCAGTAAAAATCCGCCCCGGGAAGAGAAAATAAGGGCAAAAACCACGCAGCCCGGTTTTTTTATATTTACGGGCGGCAGATAAAAGAAAAACTACCGGTCAAATCGTTTTTTTGGCCTTTCAGACAAAAAACACTTGACAATATATGTAAAAGTTATTAAGATTATATACATAATATTGTAACAATCATGTAACAATATTGTTTTTTTGCTCACAAATCTATAATCGAAAGGATTCTTTTTTATGAAGCGGATTCTGGCTTTTTCATTTGCTGTTATAATTGCTTTTTCATTCGTGACAGCCGCGTTTGCCGATAATCTCGTAACCTGCGGCATCTGCAAATCCACCTTCACCTCTGACGCCGCTTTGCAGGAGCATATAAGAGAATGTCACTCCTACAATGTGCTTGTCTGCCCCTATTGCAGCAATACATTTGCGGACGAAAACGCTTACAACGACCACATTGCCATCTGTTCGGAGCAGCTCAGGGCAGGCGCTTACGACACCAGCTTCTCGGCGATAATTGACCGCCTCATAAGAGTTTTCGAGGGTAACTCAAGCTGGTGGGATTCCATAGAGGATGTGCTTATACGCCTTATAGACCTTGTGGAGAATCTCGGATTCATGACAATATACAAAGCCGATGTTGCAGGGGCGGTAGCCGACCTTGATAACAGAGTTGACCTGCTCGGTCTGCCGGCTGACATACTCAGCTATGTCAAGGACTGCATAAACACCCTGAAGCAAAAAATCAAGGATTTCTACTCCAACTGCGCCGAGACAAGCGCCGAAGAAACTCAGCCGGAGGCCCCCGCTTACACGGGCTCGCCTTCCTGCGCGGCGGCGGTACTCGCGACCGCTTGCGCGTGCGTCTGCGCGGCATTTGCCTGCAGAGCAAAGAAAAAAGACGAATAAAACCCGGTCATTTCTTTATCCCCGTGTGCTTTTTGCATACGGGGATTATGTTATTATTGAAAAACAAATTCCGTTGGTTTATAATACGGCTATAAAAACAAATCCGGAGGTACTTATGAAAAACAAAGCTCTGAAAAAGATACTCTCTGTTATGCTGGCCGCCGTGCTTGTTACCGGCTCATCATCGCTCATTTTCAAAGCCTTCGCCGACGAAGGCAAAGTGGTTTTCACCGTCGGCACAGATATTCACATTGACACTCCGCAGGAAAAGCTTGAGGTGAATTACCCCGAAAGCGAGCTTTATTTCCAGGCCTCAGGCTCGGGCAACATCTATGACCAGGCTGAGGCGCTCACAAAGGATTTCCTTTCAAAGAGCGTTTCCGACGGCGCTGATTTCATACTCATATCAGGAGACCTCACAAGGGCGGGAAACGAGCAGCAGCACAGGCAGGTAAGCTCCCTTCTAACCGCGTTCGAAAAGAAGTCGGGAGTGCAGATATATGTTGTGCCTGGCAATCACGATTATTACAATTCCACAAGAGAGGAATTCAAAGAGTATTACGCGGGTCTGTGCTATGATGATGCGCTCACTGTGCACAGCGCCACAGCCTCTTACACAGCTGACCTGTGCGGCAATTACCGCCTGATAGCCGTTGACTCAAACAACCCGGGCGAGGACGGCGACGGCATAACCAAAGAGCTTATCAGCTGGATTGACGCTCAGGTGAGCAAGGCGCACGAGGATGGCAGAGAGATTATCTTTATGATGCATCATCCCCTGCTTGAGCACCTCTATCTCGGCCACATTATTATGAAGGATTTTATGGTAAGAAACAGCAAACAGCTTGCCGAAAAATTCTGCTCCTGGGGCATTAAATATGTATTCACGGGTCACGAGCACGGCAACGATGTAGCAAGCTACACCGGCAAAAACGGCGGCACGGTCTATGACGTGCTCACCACAGCGCTATCAGCATATCCGCTCGAATACAGAAAAGTCACAATGACTCCCGAAGGCGCCGACCTTGTGATGCGCAAAATGGAAAAATGCAATATGGGCGCGCTGATCGGAGGTTACACCGACAGGCAAAAAGCGCTGCTCAGAAGCGATTATGAGAAGTTTGCATACGGGCTGTTCAGGTATTCGGTTGAAAAGAAAATCCTTAAATTCACAGATCCGGATTTCATCAAGGGCAAGCTCAAAGTAAGCGGCCCTCTCGCGATACCCGTTGACAATCTTTTCAACGCGGTCAATGACGCTCTGACAATGCCGCTCTATGATGACGGCGGTAAGGTGAGCATAGAGAAGCTTGCCGCCTCAAAGGGCGTTTCAATTCCCGAATCGGATTACGGCTCCCTGCTTGAACTTGCGAGCGCTATGGTCGCGATGCACTACTATGGCAATGAGAATATGCCCGCCGGCACAAACCCCGAGTGCGAAATCCTTATAAAAGGGCTTAATACCGGGCTTGAATACGTGCTCACCAAGTCCGGCAGATCAGGGCTTAATCTGCTGCTGAGCGTGTTGGGAACCGAAATCGACACCGAGGTGCTCAGCCCCCTCTTCCGCGCAGTAATCGCGGGCAAGGAGAACTCCTATGTGACAGCGGAGAAGGTGCTCTACCCCCTGCTTGATAAATTTGCGGTTGACTTCAGCCTGCCCGACAGAGATGTATATCTTGCCGCGTAAAACAGCCCTCTGCAATAAACAAACCGCCGCCTGCAGATTTGCTCTGCGGGCGGCGTTATTCTGTTTAAGAGTGCGGACCGGTCACAAGAGAGCGGCGCTTATCTCTGCTTTATTTTAAGGCTTCTGAGGCAGTCCTTGCGCGAGGGGGAAATGCGCAGGCTTTCAATCGCTTTCTGAATGGTTTTATTGTGAGTTTCGCGGTCAAGGCGGCGCTCCTCAAGATACTTAACCGCTGTATCATACTGCTTGGCGAGTGCCGTTGCGAAATACCAGGCAATCGTCATATTGATGTAATACTCATCCGAGCGGATTTCCGACACTCTTTCAGGGTAAGACGGGTCAAAGTCATCGTCAAGATAATGCTTCATAAGCATGCCTACGGCAAACCTCACCGTGTATGTGTCACCGCTGCCGAGCCAGATATCTATATAATCCTTCAGGTGGTCCCTGTGCTTTGCAAACACTTTCGGCGAAAGCTGGTCGCAGGTTGCCCAGTTGTCAACATAAGGCAGAAAACGGCACACCTCATCGGCACAGCGGTCAAAATCCTTAATCTCCGAGATAATAAAGGCGTGAAGCTGGTTTTCATCAAAATACCGGTGCGGCAGCGAGCCGAGAAATTCCTGAGCCTCACCCTGCTTCACAAGCCTTACGGCTAATGCGCGCAGGGCGGGAGTCCTCACCCCTATTATGCTGCCTGGTTCGGCAGTCGGTATAAGTTTCGCTTGGAAAGCACTGTATTCCTCATCCCGCAGGGAGAAAAGCTCTTTTCTTATTTCATCTGCAGTCATAATAACCCTCAAATCTTTTTTTTTATGATTATAACATTACAGTCAAAATATATCAATAAAGACAAAAATATTAGATATGATTCCGTCTTGATATTAATCCGGGGTGGGAGTATAATTCAATTATAATAATACGGCCGGGGGGATACACATTGACTGGTTTTATCAATATTCTGCTCACCTTCACGGTGCTTTTTTCGGGCATTTCATCACAGATAGATTTCATACTGAACCCCGCGAAATACAACTGCATAACGCTCGACACCTCATCTCTGCCCTCGCCTGTAACAGAGCCGGAGTATGACGGGTTTATTCAGCTGTCTGAGGTGAATATGCACTATCTGGTATTCGGCAGCGGCAAAAAGCCGCTCATCCTTATTCACGGCAACGGCGGCAGTGTGAACTCGCTCAAAGAGGCGGCACAGTACCTTGCGAATGATTACACGGTGTATCTGCCGGAGAGCCGCTGCCACGGCAAAAGCAGCGACCCCGGTGAAATATCATACGCCCTGATGGCAAAGGATCTGAAGGAATTCATCGATAAGCTCGGTCTTGTCAAGCCCTTTATAATGGGGCACAGCGACGGAGGAATAAACGCGATTCAGTTTGCGGCGGACTACCCGGATGTGCCGGGAGCGATTATATCCTGCGGTGCGAATTCACACCCGAAGACTTTCAAGATTTATTTCCCGCTCGGCGTTGCGATAAAAAACATCTTCAGCCCCGACAAGCTTAATGATATGATGCTCACGCTCCCGGATTTCACGCCCGATTATCTGGCAAAAATCAGATGCCCCTCATATATCGTAAGCGGGCAGTTTGACATTATGTGGATATCCGACACGGTCTATCTGCACGAAAACATAAAAGGCAGCGATATGGCGATAATCAAGGGAGCTGACCACAGCTCATATATGTCGCACGACGGGAAACAGGCCTATGTCCTTGCGTCACAGTGGCTTGACGCTCACGGTGAATGATTATGAGAAGAAAAAGTATAGTTGAAATACTTATGGAGCGCGACGGTCTGACAAAAAAGCAGGCAAAAAACAGGCTTGAAGAGTGCCGCGAAGCAATCTACGCGGCCCTTGATGACGGCGCCGACTGGGAAGTTGAAGACATAGTTGAAGATTATCTCGGGCTCGGACCCGGGTATGTTGACGAAATAATATAACAACGGAGGTACTGTTATGAAACATATAAAGAAAATCACCGCGATTGTTTTATCACTGCTTATGCTGTCTGCATCGGGCATTTCATCGGTCGCAGGCGTGGCCGCAGAGGATGAATTTGTGCCGGTGCTCAGATTTGTCGCCGCGAGTGACACTCACGTTAAAGACGATTCGGATGAAAACTACAGAAGAATCGGCATAATGACAGACATTGCCTACCGCACAGCGGAGAGCGACGCGAATTACAATAAGCTTGACGCCCTGGTAATAGCCGGCGACCTTACTAATGACGGCACAAAAACCGAGTTTGACAGATTTGCCGCCACCATAAAAAGCTGCTTGCGCGAGGGCACGAGATTTCTGGGAGTGGTCGCGAAAAACCACGACGGATATGAGATGAGCCGCACGGAGCTTCGCGATTACTACAAAAACGGCACCGGTAATGACGCGGATTTTCACACAGTGATAAACGGCTATCACTTCATCGGCCTCTCAGCTTCGCCCAGCGACCTTAAGCATTATGATTCAAACCAGCTCAAATGGCTTAAAGACCAGCTTGACGCAGCCACAGCCGAAAGCCCCGACAGGCCCGTATTCTTTATCCATCACGAGCATAACAGAGACACCGTTTACGGCAGCTCTCTCTATGACGGCTGGGGTGTCACTTTCTTTAATGATATTCTTAAAAACTACCCGCAGGTGGTTGACTTCTCGGGGCACTCACATTACCCGCTCAACGACCCGCGATCATTATGGCAGGGAAGCTACACGGCAATAGGCACGGGAGCAATCTATTACTCCGAGTTTACAATCGACAAAGTGCGCACATATCACCCCGATGATTCAGGCGAAACCGCGACCTTCTGGATAGTTGAGGTCGATAAAGACAATCGCATACGTCTGCGCGGAATGGACGCACTTGCGGACAAATGCCTTGTGGAGTATATTCTTGACAACCCCGCAGACCCCGCCAACAGGGAATACACCCCCGAAAAGCGCAAGGCCGCCTCAAAGGCGCCGCTGTTTGACGAGGGCGCCGGAATAACAGTCACCCCCAAAGCGGGCGGCTGCATAGCGAAGGTACCCGCGGCGAAATCAGCCGACGGAATGCCCGTGGTGCTCTACAGAATCAAGGCGGCAGATAAGCTCGGCGTTACAAAGGCGGAGAGCTGGACACTGCCCAAATACTATATTGCAACCGAGCAGAATGAGATTGAACTGGATATCAAGGGACTTTCCAAGGGCGAATACAGCATTTCCGTTGTCGCGGAAACAGCTTACGGCGTTGACTCCGATGCGCTGACTGCCTCTCTCACCGTAACTGAAAACGGCTGCCCGTACTGCGGCGAAGCGCACGAGGGTATAGGCGGAGCGTTCATGCTGTTTTTCCACCGTGTCGCGTATTTCTTCGCTCATCTTTTCGGTCAGATGTAATGAATACTTAACAAGGAGCAAATCAGATGAAAATAACATTTATGGGTGCCGGCAGCACCGTATTTGCGAGAAATGTAATAGGCGACTGTATGTGCGTTGAGTCGCTGCGCGAGAGCACATTTGCCCTCTATGACATTGACGGCCAGCGGCTTGAAGAGAGCAGAGTAATCCTTGAAGCCATGCGCAAGGCAAAAGGCGGCTACGGTAAAATAGAGTGCTACCTCGGAGTTGAAAACAGGAAGGAAGCGCTCAGAGGAGCAAGCTTTGTAGTAAACGCGATTCAGGTGGGTCTCTATGACCCCTGCACCATTATTGATTTTGAAGTGCCCAAAAAGTACGGCCTTCGCCAGACCATCGCTGACACCCTCGGCATAGGCGGCATTATGAGAGCGCTGCGCACGATTCCGGTGCTGGACGATTTTGCAAAAGATATGGAGGAAGTCTGCCCGGACGCGCTCTTCCTCAACTACACCAACCCCATGGCAATGCTCTCCGGCTTCATGCAGAGATACACAGGTATTAAGACAGTGGGTCTGTGTCACTCGGTGCAGGTGTGCTCCGAGTCGCTCCTCAATGAGGTCGGTATGCAGGACAGGCTTGAAGGCAGGAAAGAGCTTATAGCGGGCGTCAACCATATGGCCTGGCTGCTTGAAATCAAGGATAAAAACGGCAATGACCTTTACCCCGAAATCAAAGCCCGCCTTGAAGAATGCAACTACAAGCTTGACGACCCCGAATGCGGCAACAAAGTACGCCTTGAATACATAAAGAACTTCGGCTACTATGTTACCGAATCGAGTGAGCACAACGCCGAATACAATATGTTTTACATCAAGTCAAAATATCCGGAACTCATTGAGAAATACAACATTCCCCTTGATGAGTATCCACGCCGCTGCGTAAACCAGATTGAATCATGGAAGAAAGAATACGCCGACCTGTTTGAAAACGGCGTGAAGGAGCACGACCGCTCCAATGAATACGCCTCACGCATAATGGAGGCGGTAGTTGAATCAAAGCCGATACAGATAGGCGGCAATGTGCTCAACAGCGACCGTCTTATCGCCAACCTGCCCGCTGAGGCTTGCGTGGAAGTACCCTGCCTTGTAAACGGCTACGGCATTAACCCCTGCCGCGTCGGTCCCCTCCCGGTGCAGTGCGTCGCAATGAATATGACAAACATCAATGTGCAGCTGCTTACAATTGAAGCGGCGGTCACGAGAAAAAAAGAGCATATTTACCAGGCGGCTATGCTTGACCCGCACACAGGCAGCGAGCTCGATATTGACACCATAAAGAAGATGGTTGACGAGCTTATCGAAGCTCACGGCAGTTTCCTGCCGGCATACAACTGACAAAACAGCACAAAACATATTTAAAATTACGGAGAAGGATAATATGAATAAACAATACAGCGGTATGCCGATGAGATTCTCTCACACCGGAGTAACCCAGTTTGCCCCCGAAAACACTCTTGAAGCTTTCAAAAAGGCGGCGGAGCTCGGCTGCGAAGGAATTGAGCTCGACATACAGATAAGCGGAGACGGCGAAATCATAGTGACTCATAACGGCAATATGGCTTATATGACCTTTGAAAACCACCGCGATGTGCTCAAGGACATGACAGCTCAGCAGATAAAGCAGTTTGACATTCCCTACCGCAACGCGCTCAAGCTCAAATACCCGCCTTACCCGTGGACTGAACACTTCGGCGGCAGGCGTATGATAACGCCGCCCGATTATGTTGAAGACAGAGTGACTCACTTGATTACCTTCCCGGAGTTTGATGAATGGCTTGCGACGGTTGACTACGACCTTAATGTGGAGGTTGAGTTCAAGTGCAAGGGTATGTGCCCGCGAATGGATGAAATACTTGCCTGCTCGGCAAATGTTTCAAGGTATATCCTCTTTTCCGGCGATTGGGATGTGCTGGAGGAAATGCAGGAGCATTACCGCGCAAAAGGCAAGCCCGAAGGACTTCGCCTCGGAGCGAACATACGTTTCATCAATGAAAAAACAATGGATTTCGTAAAGCGCTCCGATTTGTGGGAGGTCGGGCTGAACAATGAGGCGTTCACCAAAAAGGACGTGGAAATGTTTGAATCCATGGGCATAAAGGTCTTTTCGAATCTCGGCGATTATCCCGAATGGTGGAAGCAAATATGTGAAATGAGTGTAACAGGCTTCAAGACCAACTACCCCGACGCCTACACGGAGTGGTGGATGACCGAATACGCCCGCTGAAATAATGAATACTATGATAACAATAATAATAAAAAGGATAATGGTGATAATAATGTCATTGGTCAGCGTCTTATCTGCCGGTGATAAAAGCAGCTTCGGCGATTACTGCGGGGGCTGTGATTTCACGCGTATTGAAGCTGAAAAGCAAAGCCCGGACACACTCAGAATAATGTCTTTCAACATTCGCTGCGCGGATGTAAACGGAGTAAATGTGCCGGAGCGCATTGACATAGCCGTGAGACAGATTCTTGAGATTATGCCCGATACGCTCGGAATACAGGAAGCTACTCCGCAGTGGATGAAGGCCCTGGACAAACAGCTCGTTTTTTATGATTGGGTCGGAGTGGAACGCGAAACAGGAGGCTCTCCGCTTGATAGCGGGGAATCCTGCCCGCTTTTCTACCTGAAAGCAAGGTTTTCCCTTGAAGACAGCGGCAACTTCTGGATATCCGAAACGCCCGACACCCCATCACTCGGTCCCGGGGCAGGCTGCAAACGGATTTGCACCTGGGCAAAGCTGAAGGACCGCGCAAGCGGCGATGTGTTTGTACACGTAAACACACACTATGACCATATTTCCGAGCAGGCAAGAGTCCAGGGAGCAATAATAGTAACAGACTTCATCAAAGAAAACTTTGACGGAATCCCGGTTGTGTTCACGGCGGATATGAACACAACCGAAAAGGGAGAGGCATACGCCATAATGACAGAAAATCTTGCCGACGCAAGATTCGCCGCGTCGGATGTGAAAACATACGGCACATTTCACGCGGGCAAAAACCCGGCTGACAACGCGGATTATTACATTGACTTTGTGCTTTTCTCAGACACCTTTGAAGCCGCGGCATACCGCACCGTTACAAAAGGTGTTGACGAGCGTTTTGTTTCCGACCACTTCCCGATATACGCGGACCTGAATCTGAAATAATAATCAGCCTGTAGAACACGGCGCCCTGCAGACCAATCTGCGGGGCGCCTGAGTTTTTAACCTGAGTCTCCTTGCCGGATACGGAAAAGCCGATGAATCGGACAGCTACCACGGTGAGTTTATGAATCAATACAGCTGGGCGGAGTCGTTTATTTATTCGCTCGAAAACTATTGAGGAGAGAGCAAAAAAATGCATTGATATATGACGTCACCCGGCGGGAATTCCGCCGGGTGATGATTTTATATTTCTCAGTTTTTCCGTCTGACTGTCAGCTATACCGTAAACTCCTCTGAGAGTGTTTTTGTCCGCTTTGGGATTCTTTCTTTATACTGCTCTCCGGAATAAGGGCATCAGGCCGGGAAAAGTTTTTTCGCAGTACGGTCTAATGTGAATGGTATAAAGACAAAGGGGTACTATAATAAATAATTAAGATTTTACTTATATTAACAGTTGTGTTTTAAGCAAAAACCATGTTATAATAACTCTGTATTCAAAAAACATATTACGGAGGATGAAAAAATGCTGAATATTGATAAAAAAACCGGGGACAATGTTCTGACCGTATTACTTGACGGAAAGCTTGATACAGGCACAACCCCGGAGCTTGCCGCCGCGGTTGAGGAGGACACCGAAAACGTTGATAAAATCGTGTTTGATATGGAAAATCTCAAATATATTTCATCCGCGGGTCTGCGTCTTCTGCTTTCGCTTCACAAAAAGATGAGCGGCAAAGGCGGCTTTGTGATTAAGAATATAAATGAAACCAATATGGAAATCCTTGAATTCACAGGATTTGCCGATATACTCAATATCGAATAAAGAATATGAAATTTTTAAAAAGCATATTTTCCGAAGAACCTTGTAACACAGGACGACAGTTTGAATTTGACTGGTTCAAATTCATTCTCATCTATCGTCTTGCGGTTGTGCATGTCTTTGTCGAAGCAACGCCTCCGGCAAATCTCGACGTGCTCGGAATTCCCTATTATTTTGACTCTATAGTCGGCGGTGTGATAGGGCCCACAAGATTTATGATTATGATGGGCTTAGGCCTTGCCTATACGCGCCACGGCACTCCCAGAGAAGTGTTTCACAGGGGCGTCAAGTTGGGCATAATAGGCCTTGTTCTCAATGTGTTCAGGTTCCTTATCCCCTCCCTTATCGGCTATGCCGTTACCGGCGACTCTGTAAGGTACCTTTCGAGCCTGCCCTATCTTTTCTTCGGCAACGATATACTTCAGTTTGTTTCGCTTGCCATAATGTTTATGGCACTGCTGCTTCATCTGAAACTGAATCCGCCGAAAATCTTTGCCGTTTCGATTGTTATGAGCATAATCGGCACTGTTTTCAGCAGCGTTGACCTTCATAACAATGTGCTGAATGTAATGCTCGGCCACATAACAGGCGTTGAAAACGCCGCAGGCAATCCGTATATTGTTTCGGATTTCCCGATTCTTACCTGGTTCATATTCTACGCCTTCGGTTATATTTTCGGATATTATTACCGCAGGCTCAAAGATAAAAAGAAGTTTTATCTCACCTTCTCAACCGTCTGTCTTGTTGTTTCAACCATATTCTGTATATGGGAAATCAAGGCCGGCATCGGCATGATGATGGGTCCGGGTGCCAACGTCTTTTATCATATGAACACAGTTGAGGCATTCATCTGCATAATGGCGTGCCTCGGCACTATGATGCCGTTCTACTATGTTTCTAAGATTATCCCCCAAAAATTCAGAAAAGCAATTGAAAGCGTAAGCAGAAACGTTAACATTGTTTACTGCATTCACTGGGTGCTTGTGTGGTGGACTGTCGATCTCGTGCTTTACTGCGTGAGAGGAACATCCTACCTCGGGCCCGTTACCTGTTACCTGCTGGGACTTGCGCTGAGCATTATCTCAATACTTCTTGCGGAGTTATGGTCCAGGTTTAAAAAGAATTATAAAAGGAAAAGAGAGCTATGAAAAACAGGGGAAATATCTCAAAGCACACTCTGATATATGTTTCTTTAACGGCCGCGGTACTCATTCTCTCAATCAGCGTTTCAACTACATTTCAGATTGCGAATGTGCTTATAGATAAATACACGGCTTTCGCACTGTCCTATGCCAAAGCGGCAGCAGATTTCATTGACGGAGACAAGATTGAACAATACTACACTACAGGTCAGAAAGACGCCTATTACGAGGAAATAAACAAATATCTCAACTCTACCGCAAACTGCAGCGCCGAGGATGCCAACATCAGGTATTTTTATGTGCTCGTTCCCGACTCTGTGCCCGACAGCGATCTTTATACATATATCTGGGATGCTGAGCCCTATGAAGAGCCGATGGATCTGCTTGAGCAGTATCCCTTCAGCGAGGGCGCAAAGGAACAGGCGCAAAAGATATACAACAAAGAAATCACCGAGGACTCTCAGTATTACATTGACGCGGAGAACGGCACCCACATTCTCACCGTTTCCGTGCCTCTTATGGACAGCAAGGGCAATGTGGCCGCTATAATCGCCGCAGACCTCTCTGTCAGCGGAATAAATAAAGCTATCGTAATCATTCTCATCGGAATTCTCATTCCCGTTGTGGGAATAATGCTCCTTACAATGGTGCTTTATTACAGTGTAATGAAAAAGAGGGTTATTCAGCCGATAGTCAAGCTCCAGAAAGCTACAGACGATATCGTTGAAAACATTGAGAGCGACAAGCGCATAAATATCGATATAAGCACAAATGATGAGATAGAAATGCTAGCCGATTCATTCACCGGAATGGTTGATAAGCTTCGCGACTACATTAAGCAGAACGCTGCCATAACGGCCGAAAAAGAACGAATCGGCACCGAGCTTGAACTGGCGACAAAAATACAGGCAGATATGCTGCCCAACATTTTCCCGGCCTTCCCCGAAAGGGACGATTTTGACATTTTTGCATCAATGGATCCCGCAAAAGAAGTCGGCGGAGACTTTTATGACTTTTTCCTGATAGACGATAACAAGCTTGCGCTGGTTATGGCCGATGTTTCAGGCAAGGGAGTTCCCGCGGCGCTCTTTATGATGATGAGCAAGATTCTCATACAGAATCAGGTTATGAGCGGCAAGAGCCCCGCTCTGGCGCTTGAGACAGTAAACAATCAGATTTGCTCAAATAACCGCGAGGAAATGTTTGTTACTGTCTGGCTCGGTATTCTAGACCTTGAGACAGGCCTTCTTACCGCGGCAAACGCCGGGCACGAAAAGCCCATGGTTATGAAACCCGACGGCGAATTTGAGCTGTTTACGGACAGGCACGGGTTTGTTGTCGGCGGTATGGACGGTATCAAATACAAAGACTATCAGATTCAGCTTGAAAAAGGCTCGAAATTATTTGTATTTACCGACGGCCTGGTTGAGGCAAACAACGAGAGCGACGAGCTCTTCGGCTCAGACAGAACCCTTGAAGCTCTTAACTCCGCCAAAGCCGGAACACCTGAGCAAATTCTCGGAGCAATCAAGAATTCCGTTGACGGATTTGTCGGCAGTGCCCCGCAATTTGATGACCTCACAATGCTCTGCCTGCACTATATAGGGCAAAATAAAGAATCAGACTCCGAAAGTGAGCTCACAATTGACAATGAGCTTGAGGAAATTCCCAAAGCTGTTGACTTTGTTGCCGAAAAGACCGACGGACTTCCTTTCTCCTTTAAAGACAAAAACCAGATAGAGGTTGCCGTTGACGAAATAATAAGCAATATTGTCCATTATGCCTACGGCGACGGAAAAGGCAAGGCATCACTCAAGATACAGGCCGATAATGAGGGTATTTCAATAACCGTTGAAGACAGCGGCGTGCCTTATAATCCCCTTGAAAAAGATGATCCGGATGTCACGCTTTCCGCCGAGGAAAGAGGCATAGGCGGCTACGGTATATTCATAGTCAAAAAAGTTATGGATGATCTCACTTACAAATATGAGGACGGCAAGAATATCCTTATAATGCGCAAATTCTTTTCAAAATAAGGCGCCGTAAAAAGCAAAAAAACACCGGGTCTGAAGGCTAGCCCTCCGGACCCGGTGTTATTATGCGGTTTTCAGTTTGCTTTTTTGCCTACTCTCGTTTTGTTGTAAAGCTGAATGAGAATAGGAATATATGTTACGGCGGGGAGAACAAAGCCGAAGTATTTATACTCGGACTGAACGAGCATATTGAATATGCCGTGGTAGGTGCTCGCAAACGCAAGCAGCGCAAAAGTGCCGCTGAAAAACAGTTTCCTTCTTTTCCTGATGAAGCTCATCCCGTAGCCTATGGAAGAAGTGCAAACCCCGTGCATAAGCGCTGTGGAGAAACCTCTGATAAGCGCCCAGCCGATAGAAACATTCTCGATATTCTGCACAAGAATAACCATATTCTCAAACATGGCAAAACCTATACCGGCGGAAAATGCGATGGTAATAAGCTTTTCGCGGTCATCCGAAAACATAACGGCGTAAACCAGCACCGGCAGAGCCTTGACTATTTCCTCGGAAACAGGGGTGATGGCTGTGGTCACATAAAGTATGTCACCGCCGAAAAGAGTAAGCAGAATGGTGTTGAGCTCCGAAACAAAAAGAGAAACGAAAATGCCGATAATCATATATCCGACTATCAATTTCGAACGCTTCTTAAGAAGCAGGAGCATGAGAACAAGCGGAGCGACAAGACATACAAAAAGCGTGTAAATCAAGTTGTCCATTTCTTCATCCCCCTTTCAACCGCCGGAGTTATCGCAATAAGCGTTATGCCCATAAGAATGCCGATTACAAGCACGGCAACTCCGTTTTCAAGGTTGCAGGCAACCATATCGGCTATGCAGAGAAACTCATATATCAGCGCAAACAGATTATAAAGCTTAAGGCAGTTTATAACTCCGAAATCCACATCGGGAAATATAAGATGCTTGAGATTGAAGTAAGATGCTCCGGAAACGGAAACAGTAATCAGACCGGCTATAATAATATTGTACAGGCTCGCCTCTCCCAAAAGGAAAAACACCGCGAAAAGAACCACAGCGGCCAGCGGAGCCAGCAAGGGTATAAGCCTGAACTTCAGATACTGTTTTGAGCCGTCATCCGCAAGGCTGTCCATAAGACCGTAGTTGGCCGAGAACAAAAAGACAAGGCTTCCGATAACGCCGAGTATACCGAGCTGAAAGTTGCCGAAAATATCCTGCCCGGTTATAAGCCTGACTGCCTGATAAAGGCGGCCGAAAGCCATACAGCCGACTGCAAAGGTAATCATTTTGGCATAGAGTGCCTTTTTGTCGCCGGAAAACTTCACGAGACCGAATATAAAACCGGCGAATGCACAAACACAGGTTATGATATTTGCTGCAATGAATACATCCAAGCAACCGCCCCCTGACATATTATAATTATTGTCTGCTGTTTAATAATACCCTTAAAGTTGCCCGAGGTCAACCGTGGGTTTTGATTGCAAAGCGTTTTATTAAGAACTGTTTCTGAACACCTGAAAAAAACAGAGCACGCAAATGCGTACTCTGTTTTTTGCCCTTACTAGACAATTATGCAACTTATAATATCCTTTATTTTTCAAGGAAAAATGCTGTATAAAACGCTCTTTATAATATATATTGCAGACTTCTTGTGTATTTTCCGAAATGTCCTTCAAAAAAATTATTTTA
>JAEELT010000138.1 GCA_016282855.1 Clostridiaceae bacterium
AACGCGCCTGGCTCTCGGCTACAACCTTGATGAAATCAAAAACGATATCACAGGCAAAACCTGCGCCTGTTTTGAGCCGACTGTTGACTATGTGGTTGTCAAGTTCCCGAAATGGCCCTTTGATAAATTCGCGGGTTCATCACGCAAGCTCGGCACTCAGATGAAGGCTACCGGCGAGGTTATGTCGATCGGCAGATGCTTTGAGCAGGCTATTATGAAGGCTGTCAGAGGAGCGGAGATTTCTCTTGACACGCTCAACGCAGAGCCTCTGACGGACGAACCCGTTGAGGTGCGTCTCGCAAAGCAGGATGACCGCAGGATGTTCACGGTCTATGAAGCCCTAAAAAAGGGTATGACGCCCGAACAGATTTTTGACATCACCAAAATAGACAAGTGGTTCACATATAAGATTAAAAACCTTGTTGATTTCGAGGCTAAGATTTCAAACGGCCTCGGTGAAGGCGATTATGAGAAGGCAAAGAGCCTCGGCTACACCGATGCTGCAATCAGAAGAATCAGCGGAGCCAAAGAGCTTCCCGGCTGTGACTTCAGCTATAAGATGGTTGATACCTGCGCCGCTGAGTTCGACGCCGAAACACCCTATTTCTATTCGGTGGCGGGCGGATACTGCGAAGCGCGCTCATTCCCGAGAAGCGGCAAGCCTGTCGTCATGGTTCTCGGCTCCGGTCCCATCAGAATCGGTCAGGGAATCGAATTCGATTACAGCTCGGTTCACTGCGTGTGGACTCTGCGCGAGATGGGATATGAGGTCGTTATAGTCAACAATAACCCGGAGACTGTTTCGACCGACTATGATACTGCGGACAGACTCTATTTCGAGCCTCTCTATCCCGAGGATGTAATGAATATAATCAAGGTTGAGAATCCCATAGGGGTAGTTGTCGCTTTCGGCGGCCAGACAGCCATAAAGCTCACGGGTTTCCTCAACGAAAAGGGAATAAGAATTCTCGGCACCTCGGCAGAGAGTATAGATGTTGCGGAAGACAGGGCAAAGTTTGACGCCCTTCTTGAGCAGTTCGGTATCCGCAGACCCAAGGGCCTCGGCGTTAACACGCTCGAAGAAGCTCTTGAGGCGGCGGAGGGTCTCGGTTATCCCGTGCTTCTCAGACCCTCATATGTTATAGGCGGTCAGAATATGACCATATCGCGCTCGCGCGAACAGACCGAGGCGTATATGAAAAAGATACTTGCCGGCGGCATCGACAACCCGGTATTGATTGACAAGTATATGCCCGGCATTGAGCTTGAGGTGGACGTAATATCCGACGGTACGGATGTGCTTATTCCCGGAATCATGGAGCATATCGAACGCGCCGGCATACACAGCGGCGACTCAATCGCCGTCTATCCTCCCTATAATCTCAATGACTATTTCCTTGAAAAAATCTGCGACTGTTCCGAAAAGCTGGCGCTTGCGCTCGGCACACAGGGACTTGTCAATATTCAGTATCTTATATATGAAAACGAGCTCTATGTTATCGAAGTCAATCCGAGAGCGTCGAGAACCGTTCCCTATATCAGCAAGGTGACGAATGTTCCGATGGTCGATCTCGCCTCAAAAGTAATGCTCGGCGGCAAGCTTGCCGACCTCGGCTTCGGCAAAGGACTTTACAGAACTCCTCCGTATTTTGCGGTCAAGGTGCCCGTATTCTCATTTGAGAAGCTCATGGACGCAAACTCCATACTCGGCCCCGAGATGAAATCAACCGGTGAAGTGCTCGGTATCGGAAAAACCACTGCAGAAGCGCTCTTTAAAGGGCTTACGGCTGCCGGCTTCTCCGTTCCGTCAAGAAACGAGGGCGCTCCCGCCGTGCTCATAAGCGTTGAAGATAACGATTACCAGGAGGCGGTTTCTCTCGCTAAGCGTTTCTTTGACCTTCAGATAAAGATTTTCGCAACCCTCGGCACAGCAAAGGCGATAGAGGATTCCGGTATTCCCGTAAAACCCGTTGAAAGCGCCGATTTAATGAATGTCATGGAGAGCGGAAAGGTCAATTATATTATCTATACAGGCGCGGTCAAGGATGCCACTATCGGTGATTACACTTCACTTCACCGCCGCGCCATGCAGCTTGAAATACCCTGCCTTACCTCACTCGACACCGCAAACGCGCTTATCGACATTATTGAGAGCGGTTATACTCCGGTCAACACCGAGCTTGTCGATATTAACAATATGCGCGCCTGGAGAAAGAAGATTCCTTTCACCAAGATGCAGTCCTGCGGCAACGATTATATTTTCATTGAGAATTTTGACGGCAGCATTACCTGTCCCGAGTCTCTTTGCGTAAATCTCTGCAAGCAGCATTACGGCGTTGGCAGTGACGGCCTTGTTCTTATTGAGAAATCAAGCCGCGCGGATGTTAAGATGCGCACCTTCAATAAAGACGGCTCGGAAGGCAAGATGGCAGGCAACAATCTGAGATGTGTTGCCAAATATCTCTATGATAACGGTTATCTGCGCAGTGAGATTATTTCCGTAGAGACCGCGAGCGGCGTTTACAGAGTCAAGGTTTATCTCAGAGACGGCAAGGTCAGTGCGGCAAAGGTTGAAATCGGAAAAGCCGTCATCACCGAAAAAGACAAGAAGGTTGTTGTGGACGGCGCTGAATATACGGGCATCTGTGTCGATGTCGGAAACCCCCACTTTGTCACAATCTGCGAAGAGACAGAGGGGCTTGATATCCAGAGCATCGGCCCGAAGTTTGAATATAACGAAGCGTTCCCGCACAGAGTCAACACCGAATTTGTCAGAGTAGTCAACAAGACAAGCCTGCGTGTGAGAGTCTGGGAACGCGGTAACGGAGCCACACTCGCCTGCGGCACGGGCGCCTGCGCGGCGGTTGTCGCGGCGTGCGAAAGCGGCTGCTGTGAAAAGGGAAAAGATATTACGGTTAAGCTCACCGGCGGTGAAATGATTGTCAACTATACAGATGACAGAATCACACTCACGGGCAACGCCGTAACCGCATTCACAGGTGAATTTGAATATTAATACCATAAAAAGCCGCATTATTTCTGCAAATTCTACAAATCGTATATTGAATTTTTGTATAAAACTGTTATAATAATTTGCGGATAATACAAAAAACGAATAATAAAGCGGAGAGGATTACTATGGAAAAATTAAATCAGCTCTATGAAGGCAAAGCCAAAAAGGTTTTCGCAACAGAAGATCCCGATCTCTACATTGTTTCCTACAAAGATGACGCGACCGCATTTAACGGGCTTAAAAAGGGAACAATCAGCGGCAAGGGCGTTGTGAATAACAAAATGTCAAACTTCCTTATGCAGATTCTCGAAAAGAACGGCGTTCCCACTCATTATGTAGAGGAGCTCAACGACCGCGAAACTGTTGTCAAAAAAGTTTCGATAGTTCCTCTTGAGGTTATCATCCGCAATGTATCGGCCGGTTCATTCGCCAAGAATTACGGCGTGGAGGAGGGAATAACCTTCCCCGAGCCGACAATTGAGTTTTCTTACAAAAATGACGACCTCGGCGATCCTCTCATCAACAGTTATCACGCTTTTGCTCTCGGCCTTGCGACCAAGGAAGAGATTCAGACCATTAAGGATATGGCGTTCAGAGTCAATGATGTCCTTAAGGAGTATTTCAAATCACTCGGCGTTCGCCTTATAGATTTCAAGCTTGAGTTCGGCAGACTCGGTGACGGCACAATAGTTCCTGCCGACGAGATTTCTCCCGATACCTGCAGATTCTGTGATATAAACACAAACGAGAAGCTTGATAAGGACCGCTTCCGCAGAGATCTCGGCGGAGTGGAAGACGCCTACAACGAGATGATGAAGAGAGTATTTAATCTGTAAACAGAAAGGAATAAAAACATGAGCGCATACAACAAAAAGACAGTTGATGATATCAACGCAAAAGGCAAGAGGGTGCTCGTCCGCTG
>JAEELT010000139.1 GCA_016282855.1 Clostridiaceae bacterium
CGTTCACGAGTACGCTCACGCTTATGTCGCGACAAAACTCGGTGATGAAACACCGCGGCTTAAAGGCCGCCTCACATTGAATCCTCTCGCGCATCTCGACCCGATAGGCGCGGTTATGATTTTTCTTGTGGGCTTCGGCTATGCAAAGCCCGTGCCCGTAAATGCTAGAAATTTTGCGCAGCCCAAAAGAGATATGGCAATTACTGCCGCCGCAGGCCCCGTCTCAAACCTGCTTATGGCTCTGCTTTTCGGCGTGTTTTACTACATCTTTATGATTGTTTATTCGCGCACCGGGCTGGTGTTCGCCAACATTTCAATGCTGTTCTTCAATTTTGCGGCTTATGTTAATGCGGCTCTGGCGATTTTTAACCTGATTCCGGTTCCGCCGCTCGACGGTTCAAGAATACTCACGCTCTTTCTTCCTACAGAAACGTATTTTAAGATTATGAGATACGAGCGCTACATAATGATAGGTGTTATGGTGCTTCTTCTCACCGGCGCTCTTAACGCTCCGCTCGCTTTTATCTCGGGCGGTCTGCTCAAAGGCATATTCTTTATCGCGTCGCTCCCGTTCAGACTTTTCGGCGCAATTTGACAAAACGGATTCATTATCCGTCAGGCAGGAGTAATGGTTTTGGAAAAACTGCAATACAAGCTCGAAGTTTTCGAAGGGCCTATGGACCTTCTGCTTCAGCTCATAAGCAAAAAACAGGTCAGCATCAACGATGTGCCGATTATGGAAATAATCGAGCAGTATCTTGAATATGTCAAAGCCATGCAGGAGGATAACCTTGATGTGTCAAGCGAATTCCTCGAGATGGCCGCGAGGCTGATTTACATAAAAACGCTCTCCCTGCTTCCCGTGCATGAAGAGGCGGAGAAGCTCGTTGAGGAGCTCAGAGGAGAGCTTATTGAGTACAGAGACTGCAAGGCGGTCGCAAACGAGCTCAGGACAAAGAGCACAGGTTTTGATTTCTTCTGGCGTGAGCCCGAAGAAATTGAAGCGGATCAGACATATACCAGAATTCACGAGCCGGTCGATATTTTCAAGGCCTATATTTCCGCTGTCGGCAAAGGTCTGAGAAAGCTTCCGCCTCCCGCGGACGCATTCCGGGAAATAGTGGCGCGCAAAATAGTTTCGGTCGCCTCGATGGTAAGTGTCATAACACGCAAATTTCAGTCCGGCGAAAGGCAGAAGTTCAGGTCGTTTTTTGACAATGCCTCGTCGCGCTCCGAGATGGTGGCGATTTTTCTCGCGATGCTCGCTATGGTCAAAGCCAAAAGAGTGAGCGTTGACGGTGATTTTGACAACCCCGATATTACACTGCTCAAGGGAAGAGGGGAGGAGATAGAAATTGACGAATGAAGAAATGAGAGCGGCTGCGGAGGCCATTCTCTTCGCAAGCGGCGAGCCGCTTGAGGCGGTAAGAATCGCCGAGGCGCTCGAGGTGGATACCGAAACAGCTGTCGCTGTGCTCCTCGAAGTGGGCGCTCAGCTTGACAATATGAAAAGCGGCATCTGCCTTCTGAAACTCGGCAACAAATATCAGCTCTGCTCCCGCACCGAATACGCTCCTCTCATAAGAGAGGTGCTCGAAATCAAAAAGAATATTCCTCTCTCCAACGCGGCGCTTGAGGTGCTCGCCGTGGTTGCCTATAATCAGCCGGTAACCAAAGCTTATATTGAGCAGGTCAGAGGAGTTGACTGCTCGGGAGTTGTGAACACTCTCTGCCAGAAGGGTCTCCTTGAAGAAAAAGGACGCCTTGAGCTGCCCGGCAGACCCCTCCTTTACGGCACCACACCCAATTTTCTCAGATGCTTCTGTCTGACATCGCTTGCCGACCTTCCCGAGCTTCCCGAAAAGCCGAGTGAAGAAATGACAAGCACGGATGAAGAAATCGACTCGACACAGGGCGAGCAGATAAAGAACTTCTTCCAGGATGAGATTGAGAAAGAAGCAGACGGGCAGGAGGAGGAGACGCAGGAGTGACGGCACTGTACATTATTCTCGGAATAATACTGTTTTTCATCATCCTGCTGTCAATCCGCCTTAAGGTTATCATTCACTCCGAAGGCGGGGTGGATATAGATGTAAGCTGGCTTTTCCTGAAGTTCAGAATTCTTCCAAAGGACCACGACAAGAAAAAGAAAGAGAAGAAAAAGGAGAAAAAGCCCAAAAAGGAAAAGCCGAAGGATGAAACGGTATCGGAGCAGAAAGAAAAGAAAGAGAACATATTTGTCAAGTTCTATCACAACAACGGCGTAAGCGGAGTGCTTGAGCTGGTTGAACGCCTCGCGAAGGCTCTCGGCGGAATGCTCAGAGGTGTAGGCAGGTCTTTTATCTTTGAAGAAATCTTCATCTCCCTCACCGTCGGCAGCGGCGACAGCGCCGAAACCGCCGAAAAATACGGCAAAACCTGCGCAGCCCTGTTCCCCGCGATGGGCCTTATAACCGATACAATGCGGGTGGAAAAATACAGTGTGGATGTCATTCCCGATTTTATCTCGGGAAAGAATGAAGCCCGGCTGCACACGAAGATATCGGTTATACCCAGGAAGTTAATAAACGCTCTTATCGCCTTCGGCGTGAGAGTGGTATTCAAAGTAGGTATCAAATTCCTCAAAGGCCTCAAAGGCGGAAAGCCGGGGGCAGCAGAGGAAAAAAACAATACAAAATCAATTACGAAAGGTGAAGCAAAATGAAAGAACAGTCAGCATCCGGAATTCTCGGCACATCAATCGAAAAAATAAAAGATCTCGTTGATGTAAGCACAATTATAGGCAACCCCATAAACATCAGCCCGGCAATTCAGATTATCCCTGTTTCAAAAGTCACTTACGGCTTTGCTTCGGGCGGCAGCGATTTTCCCTCAAAAAACAATCAGGAGCTCTTCGGCGGCGGAGGAGGAGCGGGCATAACCATTACTCCCGTTGCCTTCCTCGTTGTCAATAACGGCTCCGTTTCCATCAAGTACATCAATGCCTCCGAAGGTTCTGTTGAGAGAGTTATCGGTATGGTTCCCGACCTTGTTGACAAGGCAAGCGATGTTATCGCCCAGATTAAGCACAAGGATACAAGCGTGGATGCCGCCGTTGAAGATTATCTCAACTCGGTACCCGGTCAGGCAGACGCCGAATAATATACGAGGTGATTTGTTTTGCCCGCAGATAAGATACGCCTGCAGAAGTTTTTAGCGGATGCGGGTGTCGCCTCAAGGCGCAAGTCCGAAGAGCTCATCACGCAGGGCCTTGTGAGAGTGAATAACAGGGTTGCGAAGCTCGGCGACAGCGTGGATGTAAAAAACGACACTGTCACCGTTAAAGGCAAAAGAGTGTTTCAGGCGAAGAACCTTTACTACATCCTGCTCAACAAGCCCCGTGGCTATGTAACCACAACCGATGACGAGCTCGGGCGCAAATGCGTGACCGACCTTGTGGATATCAAGGCGCGTCTTTACCCTGTAGGCAGGCTGGACCGCGCTTCGGAGGGCGCCCTGATACTCACTAACGACGGCGCTTTTGCCAATGCCCTTATGCACCCGTCGCACCATGTGCCCAAGACCTACCGCGTGAGCGTCAAGGGCGATGTAACCGACGCCGAGGCAAAAAAACTTGCCGAAGGTGTAGAGCTTGACGGCAGAATGACCGCTCCGGCGGATGTTCACATTATTGAAAGGCTCGAGGGCAAGGTTATTCTCGGCATAGTTCTCTATGAGGGCAGAAACCGCCAGATACGCCGCATGCTTGAGGCTGTCGGCAAAGAGGTCATCCGCCTCAAGAGAACGGCCATAGGCAAGCTTGAGCTGGGCACACTGCCTCCCGGCAAATACCGCGACCTCACCGAAAAGGAGATTAAGTCCCTTCTTGCCTTGGCCGGAGCGGATAAGGAGTAGTTTATGCTTGTATTCAGACCCAAAGACGAAAAAGAGAACGCGGCGGCGTATGAGGCACAGCTCGATAACGTAAAATGCGGCAGGTGCGAATTCACTTACAGGGATTTGCAGATGTATGTAACCCACATTGATTCGTCAGACGATATCATCACTGAGGGTCTTCTCAGAAGCGCAATGAATTACTGCGCCGGCAGGGGAGTTTACACCTGCACCATAGAGCCCGGTATGCTTTCACCGGCCGCCCGGAGACTCGGCTTTTCACAGGAGGATTTCACTGTGGATATTCCCGAGGCTCTCACATCAACCTGCTGCCGTCACGGCGGCAATAACTGAACCGGAGTGATTTGATTGATCAGAAGTATGACCGGCTACGGCAGATGCCAGGATATAGCCGGCGGAATGAATATAACAGTTGAGCTCAAGAGCGTTAACAACAGATATTTCGATTTCACCTCAAGGCTTCCGAGAAATTACGGATTTCTTGATGAAAAGCTCAAGAGCTTCTTTATGAAAAGCCTTACCAGAGGCAAGCTTGAGTGCTATGTAACAATAGAGACGGTTGAGGAGCCGGATGTGATAGTCGCTGTCAACCGCCCCCTCATTCAGAGCTACCTCAGGGCTTACGCCGAGATATCCGATGAATTCGGCGTTGAAAATGACATTAAGGTTTCAGACCTTGTGCGCGCTCCCGATGTGCTTGCCCTGCGCAAACAGCCGGAGGATGAGGAAAAAATCTGGAACGCTGTCGAAACGATAGCCGCAGGAGCGCTCAAAAGCTTCATTCAGATGAGAGAGTCCGAGGGCGAGCGTCTGAGAGCCGATATTCTTTCACGGCTTGACACAATACTTGACCGTGTCGCCTTTGTTGAAGAGAGATCTCCGCAGACCGTAAAAGAATACAATGAGAAGCTTATATCACGCCTTAATGAGCTTCTTGCCGATACGAGTATTGACGAGCAGCGCCTTCTTACCGAAGCTGCGATATTCGCCGACAAGATTGCCGTTGCTGAGGAGACGGTCAGGCTGCGCAGCCATATTGACCATATGCGCATTTTCCTTGATTCCGATGAAGCGACAGGCAAGAAGATGGATTTTCTCGTTCAGGAAATGAACAGAGAGGTAAACACCATCGGTTCCAAGGCAAACGATACTCAGATTGCCTCAACGGTGGTTGACATCAAGGCGGAAATTGAAAAAATCCGTGAACAGATTCAGAATATCGAGTAAGGACAGTTGAAATGAAACTCATAAACATCGGCTTCGGCAATATGATAAACGCGAACCGCCTTGTGGCGATAGTCAGCCCCGAATCCGCCCCGGTCAAGAGAATGATTCAGGAAAGCAGAGAAAAGGGCAACCTTATTGACGCCACCCACGGCAGGCGCACAAGAGCCGTTCTCATTACCGACAGCGACCATGTAATACTTACCTACCTTCAGAGTGAAACGGTCGCGGGCCGCCTTAATGAAGAAGAGGAGGAACAGGATGATGAATGACAGAAAAGGAGTGCTTGTTATTCTTTCCGGCCCTTCCGGAAGCGGCAAGGATACCGTGCTCAGTGAGCTGGTAGCGAGAAATGACGATATCCGCGTTTCAATCTCCATGACGACCCGTAAGAAGAGAGAGGGCGAGATTGACGGCATACATTATTACTTCGTTGACAGGGATTACTTCAAAAAGAAGATTGATGAAGGCAGTATGCTTGAGTATGCGGAATATGCCGGCAATTATTACGGCACCCCGAAGGCTCCCGTTGACGAAATGCTCAGGAACGGAATAAATGTGGTGCTTGAGATTGAGGTGCAGGGCGCGGATAAAATCCGCAGGATGTATCCCGATGTTGTAAGCATCTTCCTTATGCCCCCTTCGCTGAGTACCCTTGAGGCGAGAATCAGAACGAGAGGCACCGAGGATGAGGAAACAATAGCCCACCGCCTTTTCATAGCCGAGCAGGAAATCCGCAGGGCGGATGAATTCGGCTATGTGATAGTAAATGACACGGTTACAGACGCCGTGGAAGCGTTTGAAACAATAATCAGAGCAGAAAAGCTGAAAGTCAGCAGAAATAAACAAATCATAAGTGAGGTAACAGGAAATGTTTAATCCCGATTTAAGTGTAGTGCTTCAGGACCACCTGAGCCGCTATTCTCTTGTAACTGCCACTGCAAAAAGGGCAAGAGAGATTGCTATTGAAGAGCAGGCAACAGGCGAAACGAGCACCGAAAAACCCGTAACAAAAGCTCTTGACCAGATTCTATCAGGTGAATATGTAATAGTTGAGCCCGAAGAGATAAGAAATATCTGACCGGTTCCGGCAATGCCCGTAATCAGCAGCGGAGGTGATAATAATGAAATTCGCAAAGGTTGCCGTTGAAGCGGCAAATTACTCCTTTGACGCCGAATTTGATTATATTATTCCTCCCGAGCTCGAGAGCGAGGCTCAGCCGGGTAAGAGGGTCACCGTTCCCTTTGGCTCAGCAAACAAAAAGACAGTCGGCGTTATATTTGAAGTCACCGGTTCTTCCGAAGGAAAGCGCCTTAAGAAGGTGATTTCCGTTGACGATGAGCAGCCGCTTCTCAGCAGTGAAATGCTTTCGCTTGCCCGCTTCATGAAAGACAGATGCTTCTGCACCTTTTATGACTGCGTCAAGGCAATGCTCCCCTCGGGGCTCGGCAGAAAAATCATAAATTCCTATGCCGCAAACCCCGATATACCTGCAGACAGCATGGAAGCGCTTGATTCCGTTTACAGAGAGTTTTATGAATTCCTCGCGGACAGAGGCACATTTGTCAGGGAAGACCTGATATTCAAAAACCTGTCGGTGCGCGCCGACAAGTCAATACCCGCATTTCTCCTTAAGAAGGGTTTTATTATCTCGCAGAGCGATTCCGTCAAGCGGCTGGGCGACGTAACAGCCGGTATGATACGTCTTCTGCCGGGCTGGGAGGATGTGAAGCTTACAGCAAAGCAAAAGGAAGCCGCGCGCGTGCTTCTTGACGCGGGCGCAGCTACCGTCAGCGAGCTTTGTTATTTCACGGGCTTCAGCCCCGCGGTGGCAAAGGCACTGGTAAAAAACGGCGCGGCGGAAATGTTTGAGGTTCCGGTTGATTATTACTCCGCCCTTACCGACGGCGAAGGCGAGCGTAAAACGATTGAACTTACCGTTGAGCAGCAGGCCGCCTTTGACGAGCTGAAAGCCAAAGCGCTTTCGGGAGAGAGAAGCACATACCTGCTTTACGGCGTAACCGGCAGCGGAAAAACTTCCGTTTATATGCGGGTTATGGATGAGGTGCTTGACTCCGGCAGGAGCGTACTTCTTCTGGTGCCCGAAATAGGTCTTACCCCGCAGGCGCTCAGCATATTCTGCAAAAGGTACGGCAGGGATGTAGCGGTTTTCCATTCAGCTCTTTCAATGAGAGAGAGAAGCGAGCAGTGGAAAAGGGTAAAGAACGGCGAGGCAAGGGTGGTTATCGGCACGAGAAGCGCGGTGTTTGCGCCGTTTGATAATCTCGGTCTTATCATCATTGATGAGGAGCAGGAGCACACTTACAAATCGGAGCAGACGCCGAGATATGACGCAGCGGATGTAGCAAAATTCAGAGCGGCTTACAATAATTGCCTGTTGCTGCTAGCGTCCGCCACACCGAGGGTGGAGAGCTACGCGGCAGCGCTGAAAGGCCGTTACGGTCTTTGCACAATCACCGGCAGATACGGCTCCGCCGACATACCGGAAGTGAAAACCGTCGATATGCGTACTGCCGAAAAAATGCAGGAATGCCCTGAAATCAGCAAAGAGCTGTATGAAGCGATAAAGGCAAATATACACGCGCACAAGCAGGCAATTCTGCTGATTAACCGCAGAGGCTACAACACCTTTGCAGTGTGCGACTCCTGCGCGCAGGTAATCAACTGCCCCAACTGCAGCATATCGCTCACATATCACTCGGCAAATAACCGGCTGATGTGCCACTACTGCGGTTACTCTCAGCCTTTCACAAAGGAATGCCCGTCCTGCGGCGAACCAAGCGTCAGGTATGCGGGCTTCGGCACTCAAAAAATTCAGGATGAGCTTGTCAGCCTCTTCGGCGATACAAGAATACTCAGAATGGACGCGGACACAACGACCGCAAAGAATTCCCACGAAAAGCTGCTCGGAGCTTTCGAGCGCGGTGAATACGATATTCTTATGGGTACCCAGATGGTTGCGAAAGGTCTCGATTTTCCCAATGTAACTCTTGTGGGAGTCATATCGGTTGATCAGCAGCTTTACAATGACGATTTCCGCTCTCTCGAAAAAGCGTTTTCACTGCTTACCCAGGTTGTGGGCAGAAGCGGCAGAGGGGAAAGTAAGGGTACCGCAATCATTCAGACACTTACACCGGAGAATGAAATAATACGTCTTGCCGCTTCGCAGGATTATGACAGGTTTTTCAAAACCGAAATCCGCATAAGGCAGGGCATGAAATATCCGCCGTACTGTGACCTGTGCGTTATCGGCGTAACAGGGCAGGAGGAAAGCGCCGTAAGAGGCGCCTGCGACGGCATCACTAAGCTTCTTTCCGGCAAATCGTCCGGAGAATACAGAAATGAGAAAATGATTGTTTTGCGCCCGGTACCCGCAAGGGTCGCAAAAATGGGCGGAAAGTTCAGATACAGAATAATAATCAAATGCAGGAATTCGGCAGGATTCAGGCAGATGATTTCCGAAATACTTAAAGAAACAGCTGCGGACAAGAGGTTCAAAACGGTCACCGTTTACGCCGATATGAATCCCGACGCCGTGCTTTGAGGTAAAAAATGGCACTCAGAAAAATCGTTGAGGTCGGAGACCCGATTCTCAGAAAAAAATCAAGACCTGTAGAAAAATTTGATGGCAGGCTGCATACTCTGCTCGATGATATGAAAGAGACGATGTATGAAAACAACGGCGTCGGTCTCGCCGCCGTTCAGGTAGGCGTGCTCAGAAGAGTGGTTGTTATGGATTGCTCCGAGGACAGAACCGGATATACGGAACTTATAAATCCCGAAATAATCGAAATGCAGGGCGAGCAGTGCGAGAGCGAAGGCTGCCTTTCTCTCCCGGGGGAGACCGGCATCACCAGACGGCCCGCGGAGGTTAAGGTCAAAGCGCTTGACAGAGACGGCAAGTGGTGTGTTTACAAAGGCACCGGTCTAAAAGCAAGATGCTTCTGCCACGAAATCGATCATCTTGACGGCGTGCTGTTTACCGACAGACTTGTACGCGACCCTATTGAAGACATTAAATGAAACGCATCGGGGTGAGCAGATGAAAATTGTTTTTATGGGGACCCCGGATTTTTCCGTTCCCTGTCTGAGAGAGCTTATCAAATCGCATAACGAGGTTACGGGAGTTTTTACACAGCCCGACAAGCCCAAGGGCAGGCACGGTGAGCTTACCCCTCCGCCCGTAAAGGAGCTTGCGCTCAGTCACGGTATTCCCGTGTATCAGCCCGTTAAAATGCGCGACGGCACGGCTCTCGCCATGCTCAGGGAAGCGAGCCCCGACCTTGTTATAGTGGTCGCCTACGGCAAAATTCTTCCCAAAGAAATACTCACATACCCCAAATACGGCTGCATCAATATTCACGCTTCCCTTCTGCCTGACCTCAGAGGCGCCGCTCCCATACAGTGGGCTATATTGCGCGGCCTTACCGAAACCGGCGTTACCTCAATGCAGATGGATGAAGGGCTCGACACGGGCGATATGCTGCTCAGAGCAAAAACAGAAATAACCGAGAATATGAACGCCGCCCGGCTTCACGATATACTCTCCGAGCTCGGCGCACAGGTTATGACCGAAACAATTGACCTGCTTGAGAAAGGAGAGCTCAGGCCCGAAAAACAGGGCGAGTGCGAATCCTTCTATGCCGCTATGCTCTCAAAGGAGCTCTCTCCCATAGACTGGAACAAAACCTCGCGCGAAATACATAATCAGGTAAGAGGGCTTTACGGCTGGCCCTGCGCCACGGCAAAGCTCGGCGGCAGGACTTTCAAAATTCACGAAACCGCTCTTACTGATGAAAGGGGCACCTTCCCCGGAGAAATAACCGAAAAAACGGATTCAATCAAGGTCTGCTGCGGCGACCTCAGGTGTATAGAGATAAAAGTGCTTCAGGCAGAAAACAAAAAAGCCATGAAAGCCTGCGATTATCTCAGAGGCAACCCGATAGAGCAGACAAAGTTTGATATATAAGAGGTAAGACTATGTATTATTACGGACTCGACTTATACTATTTCCTGCTGGTTATTCCCGCGCTTATCCTCGCGTTCGGCGCGCAGATTCTGGTTAAATCAACTTATAAGAGATACAGCGGAAAGCCCAATTCAAAAGGAATTACCGGCGCGCAGGCAGCTCAGGCGGTGCTCAAGTATTACGGCATCAACGATGTTGTGATTCAGCCCATAGGCGGCACGCTCACCGATAATTTCAACCCCAAGAACAATGTGATTTCACTCTCAACAGGCGTGTATTCATCCAACTCAATCGCCGCTGTGGGCATTGCCTGCCACGAGGCGGGCCACGCGGCTCAGCACGCTGAGAATTACAAGCCGATACAGGTAAGAAACTCCATAGTGCCCATCTGCAACATAGGTTCGCATCTCGGCATTCCTCTCGCGATTCTCGGAGCGTTTCTTACCCCCTACTGGGCGGCGTTCAGCTACCTTGTTTACATAGGTCTCGCGCTTTATGCCGCGGTTTTCGTTTTCCATCTTGTCACTCTCCCCGTAGAGTTCAACGCGAGCCGCAGAGCTCTCAAGGTTATTACCGAATCCGGGCTTCTTTACGGTGATGAGTATTCGGGCGCGAGAAAGGTGCTTACAGCTGCCGCTATGACCTATGTTGCGTCTATGCTTGTAGCTCTTGCCAATCTTCTCAGGCTCCTGCTCAGATTTGCCGGAAACCGTAAACGCTGAGCGGACTGCCGCAATTCCCTCTTAAGGAGCATTAAATGAAAACAGCTAGACAGACAGCTTTTGAAGCCCTGCTGAAAATTCATAAAGACAGCGCCTTTTCAAATCTTGCCGTGGACAGCGTATTGAAGGATAATCCCGGCCTTGATGACAGGGATAAGGCCTTTGTCACAAATGTCATTTACGGCACGCTTGACAGGCTGATGCTGATTGATTACAATCTCAGCCTCTATCTCAATCAGCCGCTCAAAAAGCTAAAGCCCGAGCTTCACACGATACTGAGAATGGGAGCCTATCAGATTTTGTTTATGGATAAGGTGCCTTCTCACGCAGCGGTGAGCGAAAGCGTCGCTCTCGCCAAGGTCAACAAATCCGCCTTTGCCGCGTCGGTTGTGAACGCGGTGCTCAGACGGGTGGCGGAAAACGGGCTCAGATACCCCGAAACAGACGAAAACTCAACCGAATATCTTTCCATTAAATATTCCTGCCCCGAGTGGCTCATTGAAATGTGGACTCAGGCGTACGGCTTTGACAATGCTCTCGCCCTCGCCGAAAAGGCCATGGATGTGCCGCCGCTCACGGTCAGAGTAAACAATTTGAAAACGAACGCGGAGGACCTCACCTGGAAGCTTGCCGAGGAGGGCGTCATCTCAGAAAAAGTGCCCGGAGATGACAGCACTTTAATTCTGAAAAACGCCGGTTCGGTAGAAGCCCTGAACGCTTACAGAGAGGGATACTTTCACGCTCAGGACAAAGCGTCTCAGCTCTGCTGCGAGGCTCTCGCTCCGGTGGTCGGCGACACGATATTCGATATGTGCGCCTCACCCGGAGGCAAGACTTTCACCATTGCCGAAATAATGGGCAACACAGGCACAATAAAGGCGTTTGATATTTATCAGTCCAGAGTTGACTTAATCAGAAAAGGGGCGGAAACTCTCGGCATTACAAATGTTATTGCGACCCTTTCGGACTCATCTCTGTATAACGAAAACTTCGGCACGGCGGACAGAATACTCTGCGATGTGCCCTGCTCGGGTCTCGGCATAATAAGACGTAAACCCGAGATAAGATATAAAAACGCGCCGGATATAGCCAATCTGCCCGAAATACAGTATTCAATTATCAACAACGCGTCGCGCTACCTCAAAAGCGCAGGGCGTCTGGTTTATTCCACCTGCACGCTCAACCCGGCCGAGAAT
Organism: Clostridiaceae bacterium; assembly: GCA_016282855.1. Classification (GTDB taxonomy): domain Bacteria; phylum Bacillota; class Clostridia; order Oscillospirales; family Acutalibacteraceae; genus CAG-177. The sequence continues at coordinate 12,028 of JAEELT010000139.1, forward strand.
GAGGATGTCTGCGACAGATTCCTGCAGAATCATCCCGATTTCAGCGCCGTTTCATTTCTTCCGCATATCAGCAGGCACAGGCCCGATTATAAATACCTTACTCTTATGCCGCATATACACGGCACAGACGGATTTTTCATTGCGGTATTCGAAAAACACTGAGAGGTTAAATGGATATTCTATCTTTGTCCTTTGACGAACTGTCATCGGCTTTCGCGGAAAACTCAATACAGGGCTTCAGGGCAAAGCAGGTCTATGAATGGCTTCACAGGCACCTTGCCGTTTCTTATGATGAGATGACCAATCTGCCCAAGGCTCTCAGAGCCGAGCTTGCGGAGAAGTTTCCCATAAATACCTGCAAACCCGAAAGAGTGCAGACTGCGTCCGACTCAACCGTCAAGTTTCTTTATTCGCTTTCCGACGGGGAGTTTATAGAGAGCGTGCTTATGAAATACAAATACGGCTATACCGTTTGCGTTTCATCACAGGTCGGCTGCAAAATGGGCTGCCGCTTCTGCGCTTCGGCACTCGGCGGATACAAGAGAAGTCTTACCGCCGGAGAGATTCTATCGCAAGTTTACGCCGCTCAGCGCCACGCGGGCGAAAGAATATCCCATATTGTTCTTATGGGTATGGGAGAGCCGATGGATAACTTTGAAAATGTGATGAAATTCATCTCGCTCGTTACCGATGAAAACGGCATCAATCTTTCAATGAGAAATATTTCTCTTTCAACCTGCGGCGTACTGCCGGGCATTGAAAGGCTGATGGATAAGCGACTTCAGCTGACTCTCTCGATTTCTCTTCACGCGCCCAATGACGCGATACGAAACGCCATAATGCCCGTAAACAGGAAATATCCCGTGGATGAGCTGCTTGCTCTGTGCCGCAGATATGCCGAAACCACATCAAGGCGCATATCATTTGAATATTCAATGATGAGCGGAGTGAACGACAGCGACGAATGCGCCCGCGAGCTTGCGTCAAAGCTCAGAGGAATGCTCTGTCACGTGAACCTCATCCCTATAAACGAAGTTGCCGAGAGCCCGTTCAGGCCGAGCTCTCAGGAGCGTATAAAAAGCTTTTCCGCCATTCTATCCGCAAGCGGAATAAGCACAACAGTCAGAAGAAAACTCGGCTCGGACATTGACGCGTCCTGCGGCCAGTTACGATTAAAGTCAATCAGAGAAAGGGGGAATTCCGATGCTTCTCGCAGCTAAGTCCGACGTCGGAAAGCAGAGAGAAAACAATCAGGATTCATATTCCTTCGGTGAGATAATGCCGGGTGTGTGCTACGCTGTGGTGTGCGACGGTATGGGCGGCGCCGCCGAAGGGGCGGTTGCCGCGAGAGAATGTGCCGAAATAGTCCGTGAAAGGCTTACCGCCGGATATTTCGACGGCATGAGCGACATCATGGTCAGGTCTCTGCTCACCTCGTCAATTGAATACTCCAACCGGCAGATTTACAGTCTTTCTCTGTCTGACGAAAAATACGAGGGCATGGGCACCACCGTTGTTGCCGCGATTATCACAAAAAGCTATGTTTTCATTTCGCACGCGGGAGACAGCAGAGCTTATCTTATTAACCCCGATGCCCGCAACATAATGCAGCTCACCCGTGACCATTCCGTTGTGCAGAGAATGGTCGAGGACGGCACCATAACCGCCGCGCAGGCGGCCGATCACCCAAAGAAGCATCTTATAACCAGGGCAGTCGGCGTTGATCCCGAGGTGCGCACCGATTACTGCCAGGAAGAGGTTGAGCCGGGTGATATTATCCTGCTTTGCACGGACGGGCTCACCAATTACCTTTCAATCGGCGAGCTTGCGGAGGGCGCGTTTAACGCCTCTCTCGAGGAGTATGTGACAAATCTTGTGAACAAAGCTAATGAAAACGGCGGCGGAGACAATGTGACCGTTGTTGCCGTAAAAGTCTGATAAGGAGGAAATCGCTAATTATGGATAACTACACAGGTAAAAGGCTGGACGGTCGCTACGAAATACAGGAGGTCATCGGTGTAGGCGGTATGGCTGTTGTTTACAAGGCCTATGATAATATTGATGACAGAATCGTCTCCGTCAAAATACTCAAGGATGAGTTCCTTGCCAATGAGGAGTTCCGCCGCAGATTCAAAAATGAGTCAAAGGCAGTTTCACTCCTCTCACATCCCAATATAGTCAAGGTTTATAACGTTAATTACGGCGACAGGCTGCAGTATATCGTTATGGAATATGTTGAGGGCATCACCCTCAAAGAGTATATCGAGCAGCAGGGCAAGCTGGGAATAAAGGAGACAATTTATTTCACCACTCAGATTCTCAGAGCCCTTCAGCACGCCCACGACAAGGGCATTATCCACAGAGATATAAAGCCGCAGAATATTCTTTTGCTCTCTAACGGCAATATCAAGGTTACCGATTTCGGCATTGCCAGATTCAGCTACAGCGACACAAAGACAATGAACGATTCCGCCATAGGCTCGGTCCATTATATAAGCCCCGAGCAGGCGAGAGGCAACTCCATAGATGAGAGAACCGACATTTATTCTGTGGGCGTTGTGATGTATGAAATGCTCACAGGCAAACTGCCGTTCGTATCCGAAAACAGCGTGTCCGTTGCTCTTATGCAGCTTCAGAATGACGCCAAGAGCATAAGGGAGATTAACCCCAATATTCCCGTAGGCCTTGAGCAGATAGTCAAGAGAGCCATGGAGAAGGATACAAAGCAGAGATACCAGACCGCCTCCGAGATGCTCCTTGACATTGAGGAGTTCAAGAGAAATCCGAATATAAGATTCAGGCAGGATTATTTTGTTGATTCCGATCCTACCAAATTCGCTTCCGCAAACGCGCCCGCGGCCCCCGTTGTGCCCGACAAACCGGCGAAGCCCGCCGCAAAGAAGCCCATTGCCGCGCCGGAGGAAGATGATGACGATGATGAACCCGGAAAGGGTAAAGCAGGGTTCATAATTGTGGGAGTGCTTATAGGATTGCTGGTGCTCGGCATAATCGCCTTTGCCGGTCTTTACTTCTTCACGGATGTGTTTACAAAAGAGGCGTCATTCGTGCCGAGCTTCACGGGCCTTGACTATGAAACGGAAATCAAGGACAACCCCGAGTTCAAAGATTATACATTTGAGATAGTATATGAAGAAAACACCCTGCTCAATAACGGTATGGTGTTTGACCAGAATCCTCCCGCCAACAGGAAGGCCGATGCCTCAAGCAAGGTTATAACTCTTTATGTTGTCAATAACAGTGAGCCTGTTGCCGTGCCCGATGTAAGCGGAATGATGTGGGAGGCGGCGCAGACGGCACTTGAAAACAAAGGCTTCAAAGTAAACCTTCTGCCCACGGTGAGCGCCACCATAGATTACGGCACAGTTATCAAGACCAATCCTCCCGCAAACACAGAGGCGGAGCCTGGCTCGACGGTCACTATTTATTATGCGAGCGATGAGGACCTGATAGAGGTTCCCGAGATAATCGGCTGGGATTACAATATGGCAAAAGAGCGCCTTGAATCCATGAGGCTTGCCATAGACACAAACTACGAAGAGAGAGCCAGTGACCAGCCCAAGGGCACGATTTTAGCCCAGAATCCCGAAAAGGGTGATAAGGTCATAGAGGGCACAAGAATCGCGGTTGTCGTCAGCAGCGGTGTGCCCGAGGTTATGAAGGCCGATATAACCGTTGAGCTGCCCGACAGGAACTCATATCTCAGCTGTGATGTTTATGTAAATAATGAGAGAGTTATAAGCACCTCGCTTCTTATGGACGGCAGCAAGCACAAGTTCTCAATCGAAGGGCAGGATGAGGCCGCTTCTGTCAAGGTATATATTGACAACAGTGAGTATTATTCCTGCACCGTCAACTTCACCCGCAACCCCGCGACCGTTTCCAATGAGCATTATGCAAACAGATATACTCCCGGCAGCAGCAGCGGCGGCACGGCAGCCGTTCTTCCCGATGTTACGGGCATGACCCTCGCTCAGGCAAGGGGCGCTCTTGCAGCAAGGGGATTCAACAAGGTTGAGGTTAAATACAGTCAGGTCAATGACGCGAGCCGCAACGGGGTTGTGCTCAGCCAGAGCCCCGAAGGCACCAACACCAACTCTATTGTTGACCGTATCACGTCCTCAATTTCAACCGATACCCAGATAGTGCTGACAGTAGGTCAGATGGAGGGAGTATAAGGTTAATAATAATCTTTATATAATAAACAGCAAAGGAGAGAGAAAAATGAATAAGGAAGGAGTAATACTCAAAGGTATAGGCGGCTTTTACTATGTAAGAGCGGATGATGACGCCGAAATCTATGAATGCAAGGCAAAAGGGCTTTTCCGCCTTGAGGGCATTAAGCCACTCGCGGGCGACAGAGTGACGATTTCGCTTAATGAAAACGCAGAAAACACAATTGACACCATTCACGAGCGTACCACTGTCATGACAAGGCCCCCTGTTGCAAACATTGATAAGCTGTTCATCATTTCATCCACTATTGAGCCGAGACCCGTGCTTCTTATCATCGACAAGCTTACCGCGATTGCCGTTGACAAAGGCATAGAGCCTATAGTAGTTTTCACAAAGTGCGATATGGCAAACGGAAAGCGCTACGCCGATATTTATAACAGGGTAAATATAAAGGCTTACTGTGTATCCTGCAAAACGGGCGAAGGCATTGACAGCCTGAAAGCCGAGATAGCGGGTCACATCAGCGCTTTCGCCGGCAATTCGGGCGTTGGTAAATCTTCGCTTCTTAACGCCATAGAGCCCTCGCTCAACCTTGCCACATCGGAAATCAGCGACGCGCTCGGCAGAGGCAAACACACCACACGTCAGAGCGAGCTTTACGAAATCTGCGGCGGCTTTGTTGCGGACACTCCGGGCTTCGCCTCAATTGTTTCGGAAGACAGCGAGTATGTTGACAAAGATAATCTGCCCTTTGCTTTCAAAGAGTTTGAGCCGTATCTCGGCAAGTGCAGATATTCAACCTGCCGCCATGTGAATGATATGGGCTGCAAGATTATCGAAGCCGTGGAGATGGGCGAAATCCC
>JAEELT010000140.1 GCA_016282855.1 Clostridiaceae bacterium
CTGAGCCTTGCTGCCGCAGGCGGCAAGAGAAACAGCCATAATCAGAACAAGCAGAATTGATAAAAACTTTTTCATGATTCGTTCCTCCTTTTTTATGATTGCAAATCCCCGCCGCTTAAAGCGGCAGGGATTACCTTTTTTATGCTTTGAGCACACGGGCTCTTATAACGCCGTCAGCAGGAGCGCAGAACTCTCTGTCGGTGTCTATTACTGTGTATGCCATACCCTTCTTTGCCGCGGTAAAGGTCGCGGTGATTTCCGCTCCGGCAGCCTTTGCGGCTTCGCTTGCCTGCGCGAGGATATCCTTACCCTCTTTGTGCAGCAGACAGGTGCGCACTGCAAACGAAGGGGCAAGTGACGCGTTGGGGTAATTGACGGAATTTTTGATTTCGCCCTTTTCAAGATAAGCTGCAACCTGCTGTGCGGCCATAACCGCGCAGTTGTCTTCGCTCTCGGGTGTAGAAGCGCCGAGATGGGGGATGGCGGTAACGCCAGCGTGGGCTATCTGATCATCAGTCGGGAAGTCGGTTACATAGGCCGCTACCTTGCCGCTGTCAAGAGCCGCGAGCAGAGAGGCGTTGTCGCAAAGCTCGCCTCTGGCAAAGTTGAGAATGCGCACGCCGTCTTTCATTTTGGCTATCGTGTCAGCGCCTACGATTCCTCTGGTGGAATCATTAAGGGGCAGATGAAGGGTGATATAATCAGCTTTTGCAAATATATCATTTATATCTGCTGTGATTTCCATACCTTTTGCTTTGAATGCGGCTGCCGCCTCATCGCTGAGGAAGGGGTCATAGCCGACGATGCTCATACCGAGAGCCTGAGCGCTGCCTGCCACAAGAGCGCCGATTGCGCCCATGCCGACCACGCCGAGAGTTTTGCCGAGAATTTCGGGACCGACAAATGATGATTTGCCCTTTTCAACGAGCTTGCCGACATTGTCGCCTTCGCCCTTGAGAGTTTTGCACCAGTCGATTGAGTCGGCAATTTTGCGCGAAGCGAGAAAGAGGGAGCAGATAACAAGCTCTTTTACGGCGTTTGCGTTTGCGCCCGGAGTGTTGAATACCACAACGCCCTTTTCGGCAAAATCGGCAACAGGAATGTTATTGACGCCTGCGCCCGCTCTTGCCACGGCAACAGTTTTTTCGCTGAGCACTGTTTCGTGCATAGAGGCTGATCTCACGAGCACGGCATCGGGAGTTTCAAAGCTGTCTGCGCATGCGTATTTCGAGCTGTCAAGCTTCGCAAGGCCTATCTTTGATATTTTGTTGAGAGTCAGTATTTCGTACATTGCTTACACCCCTCAGTTGTTTCTTTCAAACTCGGCCATAAAGTCAACAAGCTTTTCAACGCCTTCAATGGGCATAGCGTTATAGATGCTGGCTCTCATACCGCCTACGGAGCGGTGACCCTTGAGGTTTACAAAGCCCGCGTCAGCGGCCTCTTTGACGAATTTTGCGTTGAGCTCGTCGCTGTCGGTAACGAAGGTGACGTTCATCATTGAGCGGTCCTTGGGTTTTACGGGATTGTGGAACATCTTGCTGCCATCGAGATAATCATAGAGAATGCCGGCCTTCTTCTCGTTGCGTACCTTGAGAGCCTCAAGACCGCCGAGATTCTTTATCCACTCAAGAACGAGCTTGCACATATAAATTGAGTAGCAGGGAGGAGTGTTGTACATTGAGTCATTATCCGCAAGGGTCTTGTAATCGAGCATTACGGGTGTGTAATCTCTCGCGTGACCGAGAAGGTCCTCACGCACAATAACAACCGTAAGGCCTGCGGGAGCAACGTTTTTCTGAGCGCCGCCGTAAACTACGCCGTACTTTGATACATCCATGGGCTCGGAAAGGAAGCAGGATGAAACATCTGCTATGAGAGGCACGTTGCCGGTATCGGGAAGCTCGGTAAAGCGTGTGCCGTAGATGGTGTTATTCTGGCAGATATAGAAATAGTCCGCGTCCGGGGTGAAGTTTGCCTTGTCAAGCTCGGGAATGCAGGAGAAGTTCTGCTCCTTGGAGGAAGCTACGACTTTTATGTCGCCGTATTTTGTGGCTTCTTTGTAAGCTTTGGTGGAAAACTGACCCGAGAGCACATAGTCTGCCTTGCCGCTGCCGTTAAGGAAGTTGAGGGGGATTGCCGCGAACTGTGTGGACGCGCCGCCCTGGCAGAATATGATTTTGTAATTGTCGGGCACGCTGAGAACCTCTCTGAAAAGCTCAAGTGCGCCGTAAATGATGGGCTCATAAGCTTTTGAACGGTGGCTCATTTCGAGCACGGACTGACCGGTGCCGTTGTAATCAAGCATTTCCTCGGCGGCTCTGGTGAGCACGCTTTCGGGAAGCATGGAGGGACCGGCTGAAAAATTGTAAACTCTTGCCATTTATTATCCTTCTTTCAATTGATTTGCTTTTTATTCTTCGCTTTCGGGGCTTTCGGGAGCAACGCACGCTATGCCGAGGTCGGTCAGCTGCACGCCGTCAACCGCTGCGGGGCAGTCTGTCATGGGCTCGCTCGCGTTCTGAACTTTGGGATAGGCGATGACATCTCTGAGAGATTCGCAAGAGAGCATCTGCATAATAAGGCGGTCAAGCCCTATGCCCATACCGCCGTGGGGCGGAGCGCCGTATCTGAAAGCGTCAAGCAGATAGCCGAATTTCTCGTGAGCCTCTTCATCGGAAAGACCGAGAAGGGTGAATATTCTGCCCTGAAGCTCGGGGTCGGTAATTCTGATAGAGCCGGATGAAAGCTCGATGCCGTTGAGCACCATATCGTAGGCTTTCGCCCTGACATTTGCCTTATCGGTTTCAAGGTATTCAAGGCACTCATCCATAGGAGCCGTAAACGGGTGATGCATGGCCACAAACTGACCCGCGTCCTCGTCCCAGTCAAAGAACGGGAATTCTGTTATCCACAGCAGATTATATTTATCCTGAGGTATAATGTCAAGCCTCTTGGCAACGATTTGGCGAAGTGCACCTAAAACGGAGAGAACGAGTGAATTTTTATTGTCACCTATTATAAGAATGACATCGCCGTTTTCTGCGCCGGCTTTTTCGAAAATCGCTTTCATCTCATCCTCTGTCATGAATTTTGAGAAAGAAGCGTTATATGTGCCGTCCTCCGCTATGCGCACATAGGCAAGACCCTTTGCCCCTATTCCCTTGGCGTCAAGGGTGAGCTTGTCAATTTCTTTGCGCGTGAGCACGGAATAGGCGTTCTTTGCGTTTATGCATCTTACGGAGCCGCCGCCCTCAATGGCACCTGTGAAAACTCCGAAGCCGCAGTTTCTCACTGTATCGGTGAGGTCGGTGATTTCAAGAGCGTAACGGGTGTCGGGCTTATCGCTGCCGTATCGTTCCATCGCTTCCTTATATGTGAGGCGGGGCAGGGGAAGGGGAATGTCAACGCCGAGAGCCTCTTTGAACACTCTTTGAATGTAGCCTTCGCCTACCGACAGCACGTCTTCCATATCCACAAAGGACATTTCAAGGTCAATCTGAGTAAATTCGGGCTGTCTGTCCGCTCTTAAATCTTCATCGCGGAAGCAGCGGGCTATCTGCATATATCTGTCAAAGCCCGCGACCATTGAAAGCTGCTTGTAAAGCTGCGGGGACTGGGGCAGGGCATAAAACTTGCCCTTATGCACTCTCGACGGCACAAGATAATCTCTTGCGCCCTCGGGGGTGGATTTGATGAGTATCGGGGTTTCTATCTCAATAAATCCGTTCTCGTCAAAGTAGTCACGGGTGATTTTGGTAATCTTGTGACGCATCAGTATGTTTTTCTGAAGGCCGGGTCTTCTCAGGTCAAGGTATCTGTACTTAAGGCGCGTGAGCTCGGCAGTCTGGCTGTTTTCCGCAATCTCAAACGGCGGGGTTTCGCTCTTGGCGAGCACACGAAGCTCGGTTACCTCTATCTCTATATCGCCGGTGGGTATCTCCGGATTTTTGTTTGAGCGCTCCCTGACGGTTCCTTTTGCGGCAAGCACAAATTCGCTTCTGGCTGTAAATGCCTTGTCAAAAATGCTTTTTTCGGTGCTCTCGTCAAAGGCGAGCTGAACTATGCCCGTTCTGTCGCGAAGGTCAATGAAAATGAGCGAGCCGAGGTCTCTCTGCCTCTGAACCCAGCCTGTAACCGTGACCTCTCTGCCCGCGTCGCTCAGGCGCAGATTGCCGCAGTAATCGGTTCTTTTAAGTCCTGCGAGTGTTTCCATATCTGTGTTTCCTTCTTTCAAAGTCCGAATATCTCGGAAAAATCTGTCCCGTCATCGGGAGAAATGCCTATTCCCTTTGCAGCGTCGTTAGCGAGAAGGCGGATGAAACCGGCGTCAAAATCTTCAATGGAAAGCGGGGTGCTTTCGCCGGTGCTCATATTCTTGACATTTACGCTGCCTTCGGCAATCTCGTTGCTGCCGATGACCGCGGTGTATCTTGCGCCTATCTTATCCGCGTATTTCATCTGGGCTTTGAGCGACCTTCCGACCACATCTGTCTGAGCGCTCACAAAGTTGCTCCTAAGCTCGGAAACAAGCGCCATAGCTTTAATGCCGGCCTGTGAATCCATGGGCGCGATATAAATATCGCAGCCGCTGTCATCGGGGAGCTCTTTGCCCTGGGCCTCCATAATCAACCTGAGGCGTCCGGTACCCAGGCCGAATCCGAGCGCGGGCGTTTTGGGGCCGCCGAGCTCCTCAACAAGGCCGTCATATCTTCCGCCGCCGCAGACAGTGCCCTGGGCGCCGATTTCGGATGAAATAAACTCAAATACGGTGCGGGTGTAATAGTCGAGGCCTCTGACTATTCTCGGGTTTACGGTATATTCTATGCACATACCGTCAAGGTACGCTTTGACCGCGTTGAAATGCTCCCTGCATTCATCGCATAGATAGTCGAGAATAACGGGAGATGATGCGGATATTTCTTTGCAGACCGGGCTCTTGCAGTCAAGAATCCGCATTGGGTTTTTATCAAGCCTCTCAAGGCAGGTGCCGCAGAGCTCATCTCTGTGAGAGCCGAAATACTCTTTGAGAGCTTCGTGATATTTCTTCCTGCATTCGGGGCAGCCTATTGAATTTATTTCAAGGCTTATGCCGTTTATGTCAAGCTCGTCGAAAATATGAGAAGCGAGCGAGATTATCTCTGCATCGGCGGCCGGTGATGCCGCTCCGAGAGTTTCAACGCCGAACTGCTGGAATTCTCTCCATCTGCCGGCCTGAGGCTTTTCATAGCGGTAGCAGTTAAGCAGATAGCAGAGCTTGCTCGGCAGAGCGTCATTGAACATACCGTGCTCAAGAAATGCCCTCACAGCTCCGGCTGTGCCCTCGGGGCGCAGAGTGATTGACCTGCCGCCTTTATCGTCAAAGGTGTACATTTCTTTCTGCACTACATCCGTTGTTTCGCCTACGCCGCGCTGAAAGAGCTCCGTATGTTCAAACACGGGAGTGCGGATTTCTCTGAATCCGAATGCCCGGGCAATTTCAAAAAGAGAGTTTTCAAGATACTGCTGTTTCCCGGTATCCGCCGGAAGCATATCCTGAGTGCCCTTTACGGCTTTTGTAATAATTGCCATGTTATTATCCTTCTTTATCTGATTTGGAGTGTACTAAGTTACGCCAGTCAAGGTCGCCTCTCTCGAGCGAGTGAATTATCGCCTCGGCAGTGGCAATATTGGTGGCAACGGGAATGTTGTGCACATCGCACAGGCGCAGCAAATCGGCCTCGTTTGGCTCGTTGGGCTTGGCTGTCAGAGGGTCTCTGAAGAGGAGGAGCAGGTCAACTTCGTTGCACTGAATGCGCGAAATAATCTGCTGGTCTCCGCCCTGTGAGCCGCTGAAAAATCTCGTGATGTCAAGACCGGTTGCCTCAGCAACAAGCTTGCCCGTGGTGCCGGTGGCAAAAATGCTGTGTCGGCTCAGTATGCCGCAATAAGCTATACAAAACTGAACCATGAGTTCTTTTTTTGCATCGTGCGCTATAAGAGCTATATTCATAGTGTACCTCCTGATAGTGTATCGGGCTTCATTATTCTTCGGGCTGTGTTTCCTGTGCTTCTTGTGTGATTTCACCGCTCACGGGCGCTTCGCCGCCGTCTTCTTCGCCGGCATCGGGCTCCTCATCGGCCCTCGCGACAGCGACAGCGGATATTATTCTGTCGCCCTCGGCAAGGTTCATTATCTTGACGCCTTTTGAGCCCTTGGAGTGAGGAGTGATGCTGCCGATGGGTATTCTCACCATCATGCCGCTTTCTGTTATTATAATCAAGTCATTCTGATTGTCAACCGACTGCAGGCTGACAACATTACCGTACTTGGCTGCCTTGTAATAAGTCGGTCCGTAGCCGCTTCTGCCCTGAGGCTTGTATTCGGCGGAGGCTGAAAGACAGCCGAAACCTGTTTCGGAAACTACAAGCACGAGCTTATCGGGGCACATGATGTCGGCGCCTATAACCTCATCACCTTCGAGAAGTTTTACGGCTCTTACGCCTCTCGCCGTTCTGCCGATAAGCCTGGCTTCGGTTTCGCAGAAGGTGATTGCTTTGCCGAATTTCTTGGCGATTGTGAGTATGTCATTGCCGTGAGTCAGGCAGACCCAGCCGAGTTCATCGCCTTCGTCAAGGTTTATGGCAATTATGCCGCCCTTGCGGATGTTTTTATAAGCGTCAAGGTCGGTGCGTTTGATAATGCCCTTCTTTGTGACCATCGCGAGGTATGCTTCCTCTGTGCCGAAATCGGGTACCTTTATCATGGCGGTTATTTTTTCATCGGGTGAAACGGGTATGATGTTTACAACATTTGTGCCCTTTGATGTCCTCGATGTTTCGGGTATTTCGTAGCCCTTAATGCGGTAAACCCTGCCGTGATTGGTGAAGAGCATAATATAGTCGTGGGTGGAGCAGGTGAAGAGCGATTTGACGCTGTCTTCCTCTCTCTGCTTTATGCCCTTGACCCCTTTGCCGCCTCTCGACTGCTGCCTGTATTCGGCAACATCGGTGCGCTTGATATAGCCCATATTGGTAAGGGCGAGCACACAGTCGTGCATCGGTATGAGGTCTTCAATGTCAACCTCGCCGCTCACATCGGCTATTTCGGTCCTTCTGTCGTCACCGTACTTGTTTCTGATTTCGGTGAGCTCATCCTTGAGCACGTTTTTGAGCATCGTTTCATCGGAGAGAAGCGAGCGGAAATATGCTATCTTCTCCTCGAGCTCTTTATATTCGTTTTCAAGCTTTTCGTGGTCAAGCCCCTGAAGAGCCTTGAGACGCATATCAAGGATTGCCTGCGCCTGCACATCGTCGAGCGAGAAGCGGTCCATCAGCTTCTGCTTAGCGTCGTCGTAGCTTGAGCGTATGATGTGGATTACTTCGTCTATGTTATCCTGGGCGATAATAAGGCCTTCGAGCAGATGAGCTCTTTCAAGAGCTTTTCTCAGGTCAAACTGGGTCCTGCGCCTTATAACCTGCTCCTGGAATGCGAGATACTCGTCAATATATTCACGCAGTGAAAGAATTTTCGGCTGTTTCTGGTCATCAACGAGAGCTCTGAGAATTATGCCGTAGGTTGTCTGCATCTCGGTCTGGCTGTATAGGGTGTTGAGCACAACCTGGGCGTTTGCGTCTCTCTTGAGTTCGATGACAACGCGCATACCGTTTCTGTCGCTTTCATCGCGAAGGTCCGATATGCCTTCAATGCGTTTATCCCTGACCTGGTCGGCGATTTTCTTGATAAGCGCGCGTTTCTTGACCATGTAGGGCAGCTCGGTAACGATTATCCTGGTGCGGTTTTCTCTGCCGTATTCCTCAAATTCCGTTCTGGCTCTGATGATAACTTTACCTCTGCCGGTGGCGTATGCCGCCCTCATACCGGCTCTGCCCATGATTATTCCCTTTGTCGGGAAATCGGGGCCTTTGATATGCTCCATAAGATCGTCGAGCGTTGCGTCATTATTGTCAAGAACGCAGATGCACGCGTCAATGACTTCTCTGAGATTGTGAGGAGGTATTTTGGTGGTCATACCGACCGCTATACCCTCAGAGCCGTTTACGAGCAGGTTGGGAAATCTTGAGGGCAGCACTTTGGGCTCTTTGCAGCTTTCGTCAAAGTTAGGCACCCAGTCGATGGTTTCCTTGTCGATATCCTCAAGCATTTTGTTGCTGATTTTGCTGAGCCTTGCCTCTGTGTATCTGTATGCAGCGGGCGGGTCGCCGTCCACGGAGCCGAAGTTGCCGTGACCCTCAACGAGCATATATCTCATTGAGAAATCCTGAGCGAGGCGGACCATCGCGTCATAAACCGATGTGTCGCCGTGCGGGTGATATTTACCGAGCACATCGCCGACACAGGTGGCGGATTTCTTGAAGGGCTTGTCAGCGGTAAGGTTATCCTCGTAAAGAGTGTAAAGAATTCTGCGGTGAACGGGCTTGAGACCGTCCCTTACATCGGGAAGGGCTCTGTCAACTATAACCGACATGCCGTAGTCGAGCATAGCCGCTTTCATTTCGGCAACTATATCCGAGGTGGTTATGACCTGATCGGGGAACAGTATGTCTTCGGGTTTGTAATCTCTGTTATGAGCCATTTCGCCACCTCCTTATATATCAAGATTAAGAACGTATTTCGCGTTCTCTTCTATCCACTCGCGGCGCGGGTCAACTTCCTCACCCATGAGCAGGGTGAACACTTCGTCCGCTGCCATGGCGTCTGAAAGCGTGATTCTTCTGAGCGTGCGTTTTTCGGGGTCCATAGTGGTCTCCCAAAGCTCGTGCGCGTCCATTTCGCCGAGGCCTTTGAAGCGGCTTATATCGACCTTGGCATCTGCCTTGTCGCCTCTCATCTCCGCTGAAACTCTGTCTCTCTCGTCATCTGAATATGCTACTCTCTGAGTTTTGCCCCTTGTGAGCTTATAGAGCGGGGGCACGGCGGAGTAAACATAGCCGTGCTCAATAAGGGGCCTCATGTATCTGAAGAAGAAGGTGAGAAGCAGGGTCCTGATATGAGCGCCGTCAACATCGGCATCCGACATAATGACTATTTTATGATAGCGGAGTTTTTCAATGTTGAAATCCTTTCCGAATCCTGCGCCAAGGGATGCAATCACCGGCTCCAGCTTGTCATTGTTCACGACTTTTTCCGGGCGGACTTTTTC
>JAEELT010000017.1 GCA_016282855.1 Clostridiaceae bacterium
AGCATAGAGCGTGGTGTCCTCTGTCAGCTTCAGCAATTCTCCGGCTTTGTAATCCGGTGTTTCCGCATCTTTTTTAAGAGACCATCCGGTAAAAGCCTTGTCAAAATCACCGCCTGCCCACGGAAGATAATACTCGGTTTTTCCTTCATAAGAGTTGATGAAACTCTCGTCGTCTGTTACAAAAGTCAGCTTGAAACTACCGGTTTCTCTGACAATACTGAAACTGAAGGAAGCATCAGAATCCAAGCTGCGGGCATAATTATAAATACTTATTGAATATTTTTTCCTGCCCGTAAGATGATAGGTGGCTTCGGATTTTCCTCCTTTATAATCATACCCTTCATAGCACGGCTCAAACCTGTTATATCCGTCTTCCTCATAAACGGAAACATTACAGTATCTCATAATAACCGAATAGTAAGCTGTTTCTTCGGGAGTAAAGAAAGCGTTATAAACATAACCGGTTTCGGGGAATAAATCTCTGCCGTACTCCGTTCCCTCTTCAACAACCGGCCACTCTTTCCATACCGCATAATACACGGTGTCATTCACAGCTTCAATCGTCTCAAAAGGAGTGAAATCTGCCTCTTCGGCATCCTTATTCTCCGACCAGCCGATTAAATTGTATCCGTCTCTGAATTCAAACGGAAACGGTTCATCGTCGGTTAAAAGAAATACCCGCTCAGGCTCCGGAGCTCCCTCATAATTATAATCAAATGTTATCTCGCAAATCCCTTCAACATCAAGAGCCTCAAAATATATATTATCTGATTTGCTCTTAATAACGGCATCGGCTTTTTTGCCGTAGTCCGTGACATAAAACTTTGCCATACCTGCCCCGAGAGTTTCCATTCCGACAGGCAGCTCTTCTTCAATATACGAGCCCTGAACTATGTCTTCTCCGTTGAATCCGTGGATTCCGGTCTCTTCTCTGAGCAGAACCGCTTTCCAGAAATCTATCAGCAGCTGTTTTGCCCTTGCTTCGCTGCTCTTGAGCTCCGGATATTTATCGGCCGGGTAAAGTATATCTCCGAAAACTTCCATCGATTCAAGCTGATTCAGCTTATTTCTTTTGCTGTGAAATTCAAGATAAAAGCCCTTTCCGGCAAAATCTTCGGATTTGTCATTTGTGAGTATCGCGTAGCGGTTTCTCAAATAGTTACAGAATGTGCCGGATATCGTATAGCAATCGTAATCAAAACCCCAGTCAATAAGTGAAATATCACCGGCTCTTTGCATCGCGCTTCCAATCCAGAAATTATAATCCGCAAAGATTACCTCGGCGCAGCGTGAAAAGCCTTCATTTACAAATGACTCGGCAGTTGAAATGTTGTCAAAATTTGTTTTGCCGTAATACATATTACAGCCGAAAAGATAATGCTGATACTCGTGAACAAGCGTTGACTCATTGTGCAATCCGTGCATATACACGCAATCCATATGATTACCTATGAGAGCATCCGAAGGAGCAAACACTTTATCTATAAAGCCAAATGTGTTTGCCAAATCCCGGTAAATAACATACCCTCCGAGATTCTCTTCGTGATCTATATCATAGCTGATTATCGCAAATTTACCGTCGCCGTCTGTGTCAATGAGGTTTTTGCCGAAAACCTCCTCCTCCGCTTTATGCACGGAGTCATAGAAGTCGGCGGCTTCTTTTGCGGCTTCTTCGGTATCATAGAGAGATCCGTCATCAAAGACCTGGGTCCAGACAGTGCAGTCCTTGCCGATATAAATACATTTTACGGTTATTCTGCTGTTTCCGTTATTATCTTTATAACGTCCGTTGATTTTCCTTGTATCTCCGACTTTATACTCATTATGAATCAGCGCCTGCGGCTCATTTTTATGGGCTTTGAGATAAGCTTCATATTCACCGGGCGAGGCAATTTCAATGTCATCAATGA
Organism: Clostridiaceae bacterium; assembly: GCA_016282855.1. Classification (GTDB taxonomy): domain Bacteria; phylum Bacillota; class Clostridia; order Oscillospirales; family Acutalibacteraceae; genus CAG-177. The sequence goes on from JAEELT010000017.1 coordinate 1,911, forward strand.
CATCCGGAGCGTTTTTGCCGGAAGCGGTCTTTTCCTCAGTCTGAGTTTTTCCGCTCTTATTCATATTACTCCTGTCAAAAGAATAGCATCCGTCATTGCAGTCAAGCAGATCGTAATCCGTATTCACCGCCATAAGCACTTTGCCGGTGTATGTTTCTCTGTCTTCTTTTGCAAAGACGCAGACCGCGCCGGATAACATAATCACAGCGCAGAGCAAAAGAGATACTGACCTTAAAGCAAATTTTTTCATAAAATCATCCTTCCGTCGGAATTATTTTCAATTTAATTATATCGCATAATACCGAATAATATAACGGCCGCCGTACAGACGGCATAAAATTCGGAATGAACGGTCGGGATTCACCCGATAATCCTGTAAATCCCCTCGGCGACACCGCCTTCAGACGCGGGGCAGGTAACGATATCCGCCGCCGCCCTGACCTTCTCAACCCCATCGCCCATCGCGACCGAAACGCCTGACGTTTCAAGCATCTCAAGGTCATTGAGGCTGTCGCCCATCGCGACGCTCCGGCTCATATCGAGCCCGAGATAATCCATAACCCTCTTTATGCCAGTTGCCTTGCTGTTGCCCTTGAGGCAGAATTCGGCATAAGTCTCATGCTGATAAAAATTATATTTCTGCGAGAGATATTCCTGCTCTTTATCCGTCAGCACATGCGGGATGAAAAACTTCGGTATGTTTTCATCCGGATATCGTTTGAGCAGCTCCCTGCCGGTTCTTACAACAGGCACTCCCTCTTCGGTGTTAGAGAGAAAAACATTGTCTCCCTCAAGGTGAAGAACCCGCTTTGTCTTTGTGAAATAATCGAGAATCCCGGCTGACTCCTCAAGCGGCATCTTTGCCGAGTAAATCTCCTTTTTCCTGTATTTCACATTGCAGCCGAGCGCAGTCACAAACCCGTCAACTCTAAGACGCTTTATTTTATCGGGCACTATGCCGTATGATCTCGCGGTATTTATGAAAACCTTATGCCCGGCTTTTCTCGCCTGATTTATCGCCTGCCTGTTTTTCATGCTGACTCTGCCGTGCACCATAAGCGTATCGTCAATATCTATAAAAAATACAAAGCTTTCCGTTCTCATCACCCCCGCTCATATTGGTTATTTTATCATACGGAATTTCAAAATTCAACAATCCTAAAACAATTGAATATTTTTTTGATTTAATACTTTACTTTTTGCTTTTAAAGTATATAATTAAGAGGATGGGCAAAGGTGTCTCGACAGAGGTTGCTTTTGTCTCTTTTTACAATCAATGAGGTGATGAAAATGAAAGACTTAGGCTACTACAACGGAAAATACGATGAAATCGACAAAATGACAATCCCCATGACCGACCGCGTCTGCTGGTTCGGCGACGGCATCTATGACGCTACTTATGCGCATAATCACAAGATTTTTGATCTTGAGCATCACATCACGAGATTCTATAACAGCGCCAAAATCCTCGAAATCAATATCCCTATGGAAAAGGAAGAGCTTGTATCCCTTCTCAAAGAGCTTGTTCTCAAGGTTGATGACGGCGATCAGTTCGTCTATCTGCAGTGCACAAGAGGCACGGCTCAGAGAAACCATATCTACGAGGCGGATATGAAGGGAAATCTCTGGATTACCCTTACTCCCCAGCCCGTAGCGGATACCTATACTCCCATTGATGTTATCACTTATGAGGATAAGCGTTTCTTATATTGCAACTGCAAAAC
>JAEELT010000018.1 GCA_016282855.1 Clostridiaceae bacterium
TCCGTTTTCAAGCAGAGAATAAGTATAGGTGCCATTACTGTAACTATAATTAAGAGTTTGTCCGCCTGATGTTTCTAGACCGCTGCTTGAGAACAAATAGTCCCCGCTGTGTGCAGGTATAAACACTGCCTCATAGTTTTCATAGGCAGGAACATGTATTTCGGTTGTGCCGTTTTCACTCAATCTGTAGCGATATTCTGTTTGGCAAACATCGCACTTCATATTGTTATCGCTATCTATGTGTTTTAATTTTGCTGTAGGTGAGGTGTAGCTGTATCCGCAAATATCACATTTGTTTTCCTGCTCGCCGGTTTGACTGCAGGTTGCTTCGCCGATTACGGTTTCGGAGTAAACATGAGAATGACCCAGATAGATATCTATATCATAGTCATGGTCCAGGTGCCGGAAAACAATCCTGTATGTATTACCGGCATACATAGTATATTCTATTGCGTTTTGCCAGTATTCATCATCCGGGTCTTCCCAATGGCCATACAAACCATTAACGCTTTCGGATTGTATATTTTTTACTGCGTCTATGCCTCCGTATTGTTCATCCGACCGGTAGTAAAGCGTGTAATACGTGTCTGCGTTACAGGTAAAAACAACTTCCGCTTCACCATACGCGGGCACATGAACACTCAACGTTTCTTCTGCATTGATTTTCTGCCGGTAAGGCGTGTTGCAGATATCGCATTTCATATCGAGAATGGAATCAACATGATTGTGTTTGACTGTCAGACTTCCGCTTTCATAAAGAACAATTGTATAAGTTGTTCCTGCGTTAAGATTAAAAGTATAGGTATCCCAATTATTGTCGCTGTACCATATTGCTTCATCTCCGTCATAAACGACGGTTATGTGGCATCCGTAAAACCTGTATTCGCCGTTTCTTGCAGGCGTAAAACTGACAAAACAATGAGACGAACCGTTAACCGTTATCTGCACGGTTTCGCCGTCTTTAATTGTATAAAACGCCGTTATGCCGCAAAGATCACAGCTTCCGTTATCATCAGAGTCACGGTGAATATGATTGAGCGAAACCGTAAACTCGGCATTATCTCCGCGCCAGGAGTTGGTAATAATAAAAGTATATGTAACTCCCGCTTCAAGATTATATCCATTTACGTTGTTGAATGTTTCACTCTCGACCTCGGTTTCTCCTCTCAAAAGCACTGTGTCTGCCCAGCCGTTGTATGAAATGTTGTAATATCCTGCCGCTGTCGGTTGAATATCAATTTCATATTTTTCCCCGGAGCTCATTGTGAAGGTAACGGATTGACCGTCACTAAGGCTGCATCTGTATAAACGTCCGCAAACATCGCAGCATTTATCTCCATTGGAATCGGTATGGCGGGCTTTGGGAGCAGTTGTTTCATATTGAACGCCGCAGATGTCACAAGTGCGGAGAACCCTGCCGTAAGCAGTGCAGGTGGCTTGGTCTTGAATCACATCGGAAAAGTTATGTCCGTGAGAAAGTGTTACAGAAAAATCTGACGGTGATGTGCTGTTATTAGTATTAACCATCAGGCAGCTGTAATAATATGTTTGTCCGGCGTAAAATGTTTGCGTGGGGCTGGTGGTATCAATCACATTGCCGCTGTCATCCTTCCACATACTCATCAAAATGCCGTCGCCGTAAACATAATAATAGCCATCTGCAGAAGGAGTAAAAGCAAACTCCTTAATATCAAAATATGTTATTGACGCAACTGAAGTATTATCTAGCGAAAGACTGTATCGGCAGGTATCACCGCAGTAATCACAAGCGCTGTCGTTGTTCCCGTTTATATGAACATGCTTAAATCCAAAAACAAAGTTAATGCTGGAATATTGATTAGTTTCAAAAACTATTCTGTATGTTTCGCCTTCTTCAAAGTGATACTTATAGACGCCATATGAATATGTTGAATTTGAAGCTGATTGCAGTGAGCCTATTGAATTACCATCCGCGTCGGTAACAAACATCGTTACTGAATTCTGGTAATAGCTGTTGGAAAACTTGTTTAAAATGAGATAATCTCCGGTGTGGTCGGCAGTAAAATGATAGATCTTATCCTCAAAACGACTGAGTGTGACAGATTCGGTATTGCCGTCAACAACATCTATAAAAGGTTCCGGGACTATATTAACTGTAAAAACTGCTGTTTTTCCTTTATAAGTAACAGTTAACGTGCATTCACCAAGCGACGATGAATCAAAACCTTCAACGGTGAAGCCGGCGGTCCTTATACCGTAAGTGCCGTCAGAGAACTTTACTTTTACAGTCAGGCCGGTCTTGTCAAAATCCTGGTTTTTTCCATAATTTATTTTCAAGGGTAGTGACTCTATGGATATTTCTGTTATGTCTTTGGTCTCAATAACTGCAAAATCGAGACTGTAAGCCTGTGCATACTGCTGAGCGGTTGAGTTTTCATAACCGTATATTACTTTGTTGCTTCCAATTGAAACATAAAAATTGCTTAAGTCACATGAAGAGTTTCTTACCTCGGTTTCGCTGGGATAAGTCTCCAAAAAACAATCATAGTTTCCTTGAACGGAAGAAACATTCTCCGAAAAGATAATTCGATCAATTACATTGCCGTGCTTATACCAAGCAGGTCTGTTGCCATCTGAATTAAATTTTACTTCACCGGTTCTGTCAAGTGTCAGAGTCCCGCTTTCCATATCTATCGCCCAGGAAACCTCGTTCCCGTTATCGTCCTCCTGTATGCCGCTGAGTACAAAGCAGGAATTATGCTGCTGATTGGTATCGTAAAGTATGTGATTAACCAAATTTTCTGAGCAATATAAATGCTGTGCCGAATTATCATAGCAATAAATGGTTTGACTGACTATAGCAGAAGAACTGCTGTTTAGTTTAATATCTGTTTCAATTTCACCCACATCTGTGAAATTTGTACCGAATCTTTCATTATATACTTCAAGAATATGCTCATCAGACACCAAATCATCTGTAACAAAAGCTGAAGGTAACATAAAGGCCAAATAAAAGCTTTTTATAAAGAAAATATTATAAAACAACTCTTTTTCAGTGATTGGTTCAAATGGTTCTGCATTGACTACTGCCGTTAAAGATTTGTTGTTCACCTTAATCAGGAAGCCGGAATCTATACTGATTGAGGTTACATTTGCAGGCACATTTATCTCATGTATTACTATACATTCTTCAAATGCGTTTGCTGAGATATCTTCTAATGAGTCAGGCAATACAACCTTCTCAAGCGCAATGCAGCCAGAAAACGCGTATTCGCCTATTGTCACGACATCTTCGGGTATTGTTATTTCTTCCAGAGAAAAGCAGGCAGTAAAAGCATAATCGCCCACTGAATTAAGGCTTGAAGGCAAAGAAACAGAGATAACTTTGAACATATACAGAAAAGAACATGCGCCGATATGAGTTATGCCTTCTCCTATGACAATATGGCGGGCTGTGTCAATATAGTCGCCCCACGGCAGCATAGCTTTAACATCGTTTATTAAGGCAACCATCGAATCATCGTAATTGCTTTCTCCTGCTTCCGATGAGTCTTCGGGTAAAGAATAATCCTCCATCGCTCCCGTTCCTGCAAATGAAAGCGTTGCGGTGGTGTCATCAAATGACCATGAGATGTTTCCTGACTGTGTTTGAGCATCAGGAGGATTGCCCAAACGAATTGCTTTGTTAAATTTTTTAAGGCTTAACTTGGCCTCGTTGGTTATTTCGTCTACTTGCTCCTCTGTAATATCAGATGACTCAGGAAGAAGTTTTTCATTTGAATCTGTTTCCGCATCCGGAGCAGAAAAAGTAGGTGTTTCATCGGTTCCTTTGCTGTCTGCCTGTGAGGTGATTTCCTCTGCATTTGCATGAATCGAAAAATCCTCAAGCCATTCAGTGAATCCTTCGCATCCTATAGTCACTGTGCCTGAAAGCATTAAAACACATAGCATTGCCGCTATAGCTTTCCTCAGATTTTTTGACATAACAGACCCTCCGCAAATCAGTTTTTCGAAATATGCAAACGCTCAGTAAAACTCTCGTTCGCATTATTTTGTTACAAAATCCAGTATATCATACAGCACATTAAATATCAATCTATTTTAATAAATCACCCAAACGAGCTGAACGCCGGACAATAAAGCTATTATTAAACAGTAGTTTCTGTAACAGAATAATATTCCTTAATCACGTTAATACTGATTAAACGCGCAATTAAAGATTATAAAACATGTTCTTTCTCGCAGCACATTTCCCGGCTTTGGGGATTGATATTTTTAATTTAATCTGTTAAAATAATTTAAATGCACCATATCAGTGACTATGGGAGAAATATATGTTATCTTTTTCAATGAACGGTGACCGGCTGGATCTGAAAAAAGACGGCCGGGTCATTTATGCCTTTGCCCCGGGAGACTGTCCCGCGTCTGTCGGCAACGGCATAAACACTTACAAAATGGACAGAGGCAGCTTTAAAATCAAGGAGAAATCACTTGGCAGCGAAAAGCTTATTATAAAAGAGATAAGCTCCGGCGAAAATGAAGCGAAGCTGACTTTCGGCACCGGTGAAGCTGTGCTAACGCTCTCCGGCAGCCGCCTGAGCGTTCACCTTGACGGCTTGGGCAATTTCAACCGCCTTATTGTCACGCTCCCTGCCCTGCCCGGCGAGCATGTTTACGGCACGGGCGAAACATTCAGCGAGTTTGACCTGAGAGGGCTCAAAACAAACAACTGGGTTGCGGAGCACGAAAACGCGCGTTGCATTTCCAAAAAAGTTTTCAAAACATCTATCGGCATAAAGGACGGCACAAAGAAAGAAAAATACCCAAACTATGAGACCTACTACGCTCAGCCTACCTTTATTTCAAGTCGAAAATACTGGTTCCATTCCGACACGACGGCAAGGAGCGAATTTGATTTCACTCACGCTGACAGGCACATCCTGAAGTTTGACTCCGTTGCGGATTTCCACATCGGCTTCGGCGGCGATTTTGAGGAAGTACTCACGGGTCTTACCGCCCTAATAGGCCGCCAGCCTCCCCTGCCCGAATGGGTTTACGGCGGAGTTATACTCGGCATTCAGGGCGGCACGGAAATAATGGAAAGCAAAATACGCAGATGCCTTGACTGCGGCACAAAGGTTGCCGCCGCCTGGATTCAGGACTGGGAGGGCAGGCGTGTGACTGCTTTCGGCAAACAGCTTCAGTGGAACTGGGAGTGGGACAGAGAGCTTTACCCCGGGCTTGACAGCAGCATTGCCCGCCTGAGAGAAGAAAACATAAGGGTGATGGGCTACTGCAACACCTTCCTTGCCATTGAAAAGCCGCTGTATCAGATTGCCAAAGAAAAGGGCTACTGTGTCAAAAACGCTTCGGGCGGAGATTATATGGTAACCATAACCACCTTCCCGGCGGCGATAGTTGACCTTACAAACCCCGAAGCCTGCGCCTGGCTCAAAGGAATCATAAAGCGGAATATGATTGATTTCGGCCTTGCCGGCTGGATGGCTGATTTCGGCGAATATCTGCCCACCGATGCTGTGCTGTACTCAGGTGAGAGCGCGGAGCTCGCTCACAACACCTGGCCGGCCCGCTGGGCAAAGCTCAACCGCGAGGCGCTTGAGGAAGCGGGTGTGCTCGATGAAATCACCTTCTTCACAAGAGCCGGCTACACCGGCACCACAAAATATTCAACCCTTATGTGGAACGGCGACAATCATGTTGACTTCTCGATTGACTACGGTATGCCGTCCGTGATACCCGCTATGCTCTCGCTCACCTGCAGCGGCTTCGGTCTGAGCCACTCGGACACCGGCGGCTACACTACTTTCAAGAAACTGCGCCGCAGTGAAGAGCTTTATATGCGCTGGTGTGAGATGAACGCGTTCACCCCGCTTATGAGAAGCCACGAGGGCAACAACCCCGATATAAACGCTCAGTTTGACGCAAGCGAAACGGTGCTCAGGCATCAGGCGAGGATGAGCAAAATCCACGTTGCTCTTGCGCCGTATATAAGAAAAGCCGTTGAATATAACGCCGCAACAGGCGTCGGCGCAGTAAGGCCCCTCTTCTTCTATTATGACGAGAGCAGAGCATACACCGAAAGCTACGAATACCTGCTCGGGCGTGATATTCTTGTGGCTCCGGTAATAAGGCCGCACGCGGATACCAGAAAGGTTTATCTGCCTGATGACGAGTGGGTGCGATTCGGCACGGGCGAAACATACACCGGCGGAGAATACACTGTGAAAGCACCGCTCGGGCAGATTCCCGTTTTCTACAGAAAAAACGCAGACGAAGAAACACTAATAATAATCAATAAATCGGAGGAATTCTACAATGAAATACTTTCTTGACAGCGCAAAAATCGATGAAATCAGAGAGGCTTATGACACTTTCGGCATCGACGGCATAACCACCAACCCCAATCACATTATGAACAGCGGAAAGCCTTTTTACACCGTTATAGGCGAGCTTGCCGATTTTGTTAAAGAAAAAGGCATAGAAGGCTGGGATGTTTTCCCGATTTCCGTTGAAATAAACCCTCACCTTGACAATGCTGATGAAATGATTGAAATGGCGCGCAAAATTGCCGGCATGTGCAAAAATTTCGTAATTAAAATCCCCTGCACCCAGGCGGGCATCACCGCCGCCAGAAAGCTTGAGAAAGAAGGAATAAGAACAAACCTTACTCTTGTCTTCTCCGCTTCCCAGGCGCTCATCGCCGCCAAGAACGGCTCGCTGTTTGTTTCACCCTTCATCGGCTGGAAAGAAAACAGCGGCGAAGACTGCGCACAGTACATAAATGACATAGTTGAAATATACGCAAATTACGGCTATCTCGGCGAAACACAGATTATCTGCGCCGCCGTGCGCAACGGCAAGCAGATAGTTGACTGCGCCGTGGCAGGGGCCGATATTGTTACAGCCGGTCTCCAGGTGTTCAAAGACAGCTTCTATCATCCGTTCACCGACTACGGCATTGAGAGATTCTCAAACGCCTGGGATAACACCATAACCGAATAAGCCGCCAAAGGAGAAGAAATATGAAAATAGGATTTATCGGCCTTGGCATCATGGGCGAAAGCATGAGCGCGAATATTGTAAAAAAGCACGATGACAAGGTTTATGTTTCCGACCTTAACAAAGCTCAGGTTGAGAAGCTGGCCGCTCAAGGCGCTGTGCCCTGCGAGAACAATATCGAAGTGGCAAAAAACGCAGATGTGATTATCACCATGGTCCCCAAATCGGAGCATGTCAAGGGCGTTTATACCGAACTTCTTCCCTATATTGACTCGTCAAAAATCTGCATAGATATGAGCACCATCGACCCCTCTGTTTCTCTTGAGGTCGCCGCTATGATAAAAGCAAAGGGCGCTCAGTTCGCGGACGCTCCCGTAGTCAAATCCAAACCCGCAGCGATTGACGGCACCCTCGGTGTGCTCGCCGGCTGCGATGAGGAGCTCTTCCCGATTATTGAGCCCATACTGAAGTATATGGGCTGCAACGTTATACGTATGGGTAATAACGGCACGGGCATCACAATGAAAATATGCCACAACGCTCTTGTCGGCGAGATTCAGAACGCCGTGAACGAGACGCTCGGTCTCGCTCAGCGCCTGGGCATTTCGGTAGATGATTTTGCCACTGCCGTTTCCTACGGCGGTGCCGGCAACTTCTATCTGCAGAGCCAAAAAGACAACCTCAAAAACAGAAACTGGACCACAGCTTTCTCGCTTGAAAATGAACATAAAGACATTACAATCGCCTCCAAGCTCAGCGAGCAGGTGAATTTCAATATGCCCGCTCTCAAAGTTGTCAAAGGTATATTTGACAAAGGCATGGAGCTCGGTATGGGCAAGATGGACTTCCGCTCCACCTACAAAATCGTAAACGGAATAGAGGACTGATAATATGGGCTTCACCCCCGCATATGTACCCATAGGCGTTGGTACATTTCACCTTGAAAGCGCGGAAAAACTTTTCACTGAAAGCAAGGAGATGCTCTCCCGCATAAACGGGAATTTCGTATTTCCCGATGAAATGCTTCTCACTATAGACAAGCTCGACGCATACCTTGACAATATCAACCCCGACGCGGTTATTGTGCAGAATCTTACGTTTGCAAACTCTGCTTATATCAGCGAGGTGCTCAGGCGCTTTGACTGCCCCGTTATCCTCTGGACTCTGCGCGAGCCCGTTATTGACGGCACTCGCCTGCGCCTCAACTCGCTTACAGGGGCATTCTCAGCCGGAAACGCTATGAAGCATTACGGCAGAGCGTTTGAATATGTTTTCGGTTCACCCTCGGAAGTGCAGGGCGAAATTGCTTCGGCAATAAAAGCTGCCGGGCTCATCAAAAGCATGAAGGCCCTTAAGCTCCTGCAGGTGGGTCACACGCCACAGGGCTTCGGCTTCGGCAGAGCTCTCGATATGGAAATGCTCTCCGTTTTCGGAGTTACGCTCGAATCAATAGAAGCAAGAGAACTCATTGAAAAGGCAAAAACTTTCTCAGACCCGGACGTTGACGAATATCTTGCAGACGCAAAGGGCAGAATCTCCGGCCTGGACTCAATAGACAGCAAAAATGTGCGTGACTTTGCCCGCCTTTATAAAGCATACAAGGATTATGTCTCACAAAACGGTGTCGGCGCTCTTGCGAGCCGCTGCTGGCCCGATTTCTTTGTTTCGTTCGGCACTCCCGTGTGCGCCGTGCTCGGCATACTCAACGACCTCGGCATTCCCGCGGCGTGTGAGGCCGACGCTTACGGAGCGCTCTCAATGTACGCGGCGTATATGCTCACGGGCAAAAGCGCGTTTTTCGGAGACCCCGTTTCAATTGATGAAGGCGAAAACACTCTCACCTTCTGGCACTGCGGTATGGCACCCTGCTCTCTCGCTTCCGATGACACGGGTGCGTGCGCGGGTGTTCACTGCAACAGGAAAATCGGACCCACGCTTGAATTCGGCTGCAAGGCAGAAAAAGAAGTCACCATATTCCGCATAGGCCGTGAGCCCGACGGAAAAATCAGGTTCTTCTGCGCCAAGGGGGAAGCTCTTGACAAACCCAAGCAGTTTTACGGCACTTCAATCGTTGTAAAAACCGTCAGCCCGGTAAAAGAGCTGACCGTGTCAGCGGTGAAAGACGGCTGGGAACCTCATTTTGCGGTAGCTATGGGCGACATTACAAAGGAGATTTACGCCCTGGGCAATATGCTCGGAATTGAGGTCTGCAGCTTCTGATGCTTCGGAATATTGTATTTCTGCTTGTGGTTTTTCTCACAAACATTATCCAGTGCATAACCGGCTTCGCCGGCACGGTGCTCGCGATGCCGTTCTCGATAATGCTTGTGGGTTACGATGTGGCAAAGCCGATACTCAACGTGCTCGGTCTGCTCGCGTCGATATACGTGGTTATAACCTGCTTCAGGCATATAAACAAAAAAGAATTCGGAAAGATGACGGGGATTATGCTCGCCGGTATGGCGGCGGGAATTTATCTCAAGCGTTTTTTCACGGGCAATCCCTCTCTGCTTTACAAAACTCTCGGCATTATAGTAATAGTTTTTGCCGTTATGAACGCCGTGAAGTTTTACACACACAAAGAGGATAATGCTCTGCCGGCTCCCGTTTCGGTAATACTGCTTATAGTGTCGGGAGTGGTGCACGGGATGTTTGTGTGCGGCGGTCCCCTGCTCGTCACTTACGCGAGCGGCAGGATAAAGGACAAGGATGAATTCAGAGGCACTCTGAGCGCCGTATGGATAATACTGAACGGCATCCTCTTTGCAACGGATATTCACGCGGGTCTTTTCACGGTTCCGCTGATAAAACTCACGCTCATTTCAGCCGCGGTGCTTGCCGCCGCCCTCGTTGCCGGCAACATAATCTGCAAAAAGCTCAGCCGCGGTGTTTTCCTTCAGATTACGTATGTACTTATGCTGATAAGCGGCATTTCGCTTTTGATAAAATAAGGAGATGATGTTTTGGCCAATCTCAGCGAAACTCACGGAATTAAATTCAAGGATAAGGTAGGCTACGCCCTGGGAGATACAGCCGGTCTGCTGACCTTTTCCCTCATAGGCGCGTTTCAGAACAAGTTTTACACCGATGCCCTCGGCATAAAGCCGGCAAGCATCGTGCTTCTGATTCTCGTGGCGAGAATATGGGACGCAATAAATGACCCCCTCTGGGGCGCGTTTATCCAGTCCAGAAAGCCCAATCCCAAAGGTCAGTTCCGCCCCTGGATTTTAGGCTTCTCAATCCCGCTCGCAATCGCTGCGGCCCTTATGTTTCTTAAAATTCCCGGGCTGAGTGAAATGCAGTATCTCATTTACGCCTATATCACCTACATTATGTATGGTATGATGTACACGGCGGTAAACATTCCCTACGGCTCACTCGCCTCTGTCGTTACCGATGACGAGCTTGAGCGCTCCTCACTCTCAATGTGGCGCTCAATCGGCGCGGGCGTAGGCGGCCTGCCCGGCACGATAATCCTGCCTATGATTGTTTACACCGTAACAGGCAAATATGCAAACGGCACCGACATAAAAGCTCTCGATGAGAGAAAACTTTTCTGGTGCGTGCTTGCGCTTGCGGCATTTTCCATTCTGATCTACTACCTGCACTACAAGATGACAAAGGAGAGAATCGCTCCCCAGAAGCATCTCAAAGATAAGGATTACAGCGCAACAACCACAATAAAGGAGCTGTTTAAAAACAGGTCTTTCGTAACCCTTTCACTCGCTTCAATGCTCCTTATCGCTTTCCAGTTCTACTATCAGTCAACCTACACATATCTCTTCACCGATTACTACGGCAAACCCGGCCTGTATGCATTTGTAACCATCTGCACTTACGGGCCTATGGCAATTTTCATCCCCGTGATGAACAAGCTCATAAGGAAATTCGGCAAGAAGGAGCTCTGCGCGGCCGGTATGGCATTTGCCGCCGTTGTAAATATTATTCTTTTCGCTCTCAGAGGCACGGCTCTTGCGCACAACCCGATGGTATTCCTTGCTTTCACCTTCTTCTCGGGCCTCGGTCAGACCTTCCTGGTGCTCGAAGTCTGGGCACTTGTTATGGATACAATAGATAATTACGAGGTGAAAACGGGCAAGAGAGAAGAGGGCATGGCTTACGCCGTATTCTCATTCACCCGTAAGCTCGGTCAGACTCTTGCGGGCGTAGGTCTCAACGCTCTGCTCGCATATATTGCCTATGACGGAGAGCTTTCAAAGCAGGGCATCGGCCTCAGCGAGAGCGTTCTCTCAAAGCTCTATGATATTTCAACCTTAGTGCCGGCAATTATGCTCGCTCTTATGGCTGTGATTCTTTTCGCCGGCTATGACCTTTCAAAGAAAAAGCTTGAAACCATGCACACTCAGCTTGCCGCGCAGAGAGACGCGCAGGATTTACGGGCAGACGCTGAATAAAATATGGGTATATTCAAAGCGCTCAGCGCGAGTATAAAAGGTGTCGCGGCGGATCAGTGGAAAGAGTTTTTCATATCCGACGCTATGACAAACGACATTCTCATGACCAGAGGTGTCAAAGTAACGGGCAGCGGCTCCTCAAACACCGCGTCAAATGACAATGTAATCACCGACGGCTCGGTTGTGGCGGTTGCCGACGGCCAGTGCGCCGTAATCACAAAAAACAGCAAGATAACCGCGGTATGCAAAGAGCCCGGTGAAAACATATATCACAGCTCCGATTCGCCGAGTATATTCGGCAGCAGCCTTGCGGATGTCGCAAGAGAGGCGGGCAGACGCTTTACATTCGGCGGAGATCTGCCCTATTCCCCCGAAAGAGTCTATTACGTAAACACAAAGGAAATCACAGGCATTGCTTTTAACCTTGAAAGCCCTGTTCCTTTTCGTATGATTCATGATGAAATCGGCGCGGATATCGACTGCTCGGTAAACCTGAGCGGAGTGTTTTCACTGAGGATTACCGACCCCGAAGTTTTTTACAAAAAAATAGCCGGCAACATTGCCGGCACATACCCCACGGCCAATTTGCTGCCCCAGATTAAAACCGAGTTTCTTTCCGCGCTTCAGCAGGCATTCGGAGAGCTGACCGCGGGCGGGCTGCGCATTTCGCAGCTTATTTCGCTCGGTGAAATCATTGCCGGTAAAATAAAGGAAATACTCAACGGATTCCTTGAGCCTGACAGAGGCATTTCAATAATAAGCATTGCGTTTGACACAATGACGCTCACGGATTCCGACGGCAGAATGGTAAAACAGATACAGTATACCGCGGCCCTGCGCGACCCGGCAATGGCCGCCGCCGCGATTACCGGAGCGGTCAGCGAGGCAATGCCTCTCGCCGCTTCAAACTCTGCAGGAGCCGTTCACGGCTTCGTCGGAGCAGCTCTTGCGGGCAATGCTTACGGCGGAATCAGCCCCGCGTCTGCGGAATGGACCTGCTCCTGCGGGCAGATTAACAAGAGCGGAAACTATTGCGGCAACTGCGGAAGCAGGAGACCGTAAACCCGATACACCGCAAACAAACTGTCAAAACTTATTATCAGGGGGTATTGCTATGCCAAACTCAAAAAACTATATTGAAGAATTCGGCGACATCACATTTGAGGAAAGGCCGTTTTGCGACGCTGACGCACTCGCTCTGTGCCAGGTGTTCTATATGCCTCTCGAACAGGTCGTATCATCGGATTTCAGCGAAGAGAAAAGCTTTTCCGAAGCCTGCCACGAGCTCTTTGATTTAAGAAACAACAAGCACAAAGCTCTCGGCCTGATGATTACCAAGAATCCGAGTGTCAACCTTATGCTTATGGCGGATACCAAAAGATTCAGCGATATAAAAATCGCGGCGGTTGAGGAAGTGTTCAGCAGCGAACCCGCAATCCAGTACTGCGCCGGCACTTTCATCCTGCCTAACGGCGACCTCGCGATAGTTTACAGAGGCACCGATGACACTATCGCCGGCTGGGTGGAAGACCTTGACCTTATGGTGAGAAAAGGAACTCCCGCCTATGAATTTGCTCTCAGACACCTTGAAAAGGCGGCGGCAAAATATAACGGCAGGATTTATCTTTGCGGTCACTCCAAAGGCGGCAACATTGCTCTGCGCTCGGCGATAAAATGCAGCGATGAAATCCGCTCCAGGATTATTTCCGTGTTCAACTATGACGGCCCGGGCTTTTTCAACTATCATCTTTTCAATACCCCTGCCTATTCAGAGATTCTGCCCGGATACAGGCATTTTGTGCCCTCATCGTCTATGATAGGCATGATGCTCTGCCACGATTATGACTATCAGGCAGTCAAGAGCAGCAGGCTCACGGGAGCTTTCCAGCACGACCTCGGCACCTGGCAGATTGAAGACGGTGAGCTTGTGCTTAAGCCGGATGTGAACTTTATGGCAAAGCTTACCGATGAATGGCTCGCCACACTCATTGACAGCCTCACCGAAAACACAATATTTGCTGTTGATACCGTTGTGACAAAGGTTACACAGGCAACGGGTGTGATAACTCTCACTGAGCTGACAAAGCATCTTAAAACCGCGGTCGGCGGCGCTGTGGCGGCATATAAAGAAATAGACCCCCAGACAAAGGAATACTTCAAAGAAGCCTTCTCGGGCGCCGGCAAAATGCTGATAAGCGCCGCAAAAGCGGTAAAGGATAATGCATCCGACAGAGCCGCAAATATCCTGGCAAACCGAATTCTCAATAACTGAAATAAACAGACCGGAGAAAGAGTATGAATTATGAAAACCAACCCTGCCCCTGCTGCGGAGCTCATTTTCACGAAGGAGATGACGTGGTGGTGTGCCCTGTATGCGGCACACCTCAACACCGCTCCTGCTGGGCGGAAAGCGGGCAGTGTATAAATGAATCAAAACACGCCGAGGGTTTCAGATGGGCCGCGGGCAGCTTGCCGCAGCCTGAAGAAGACGTGTTTAATCCGACCCCTGCCGAAAACCCGCAGGTGGCCGTCTGCCGTATCTGCGGCAGTGAGAATCCTTCGGATTTCACTCACTGCGGCCATTGCGGCGCGCCCGTAAACGCGGGTGAATCGGGGCCGTCCACCACGGTGTGCATTTATTGCGGCAGCGAAAACTCATCAGATAACTCCCGCTGCAAAAACTGCGGTGCTCCCCTCACGCCGTATATCAGGACTCGTGAAAATCCCTTTATAGCCGCGACAGGTATGGACGAGAATGAGATAATCGGGCACCACACCGCAGGCACGCTCGCAATGTACGTAAGAAGCTCCGCAAGAAAATACCTCGGAAAATTCAGAAAGTTTGAAAGCGGCAAAAAGCTCACCTTCAACTGGGCGGCTTTCTTTCTCGGATATATCTGGATGTTTTCACGCAAGCTTTATAAATACGGACTGATTGTGATTCTTCTGCTTGCGACCGCGGTGCTTGTGGCTTCCGCTTCGCCCGGAATGCAGAGGGCCAACGAGCTGCTTGCGCCGTTTGCGGAGCAGTATCTGAACGGCAATATGTCCCCCGAGGAAATGGCAAAGGTAATGCCTCAGGTCATAGAGGCCATGAGGATACCCTCGCTCATAGTGTCGCTGAGCATATTTGCCCTCAACCTTTTCTGCGGCCTTGCCGGAGACCGTCTTTACTACGGCAAAGTCAAGCGTGACCTTGATGAGGTTGTCGGCGCCGTGCCTGACAGAGACCTTCAGGCTATGATGATAAGCCGCAGGGGCGGTATGTCCGTGCTCTCGGGTATCTGCGGATACTTTGCCTATACTTTCGCGCTGAGCATACTCTCACGCATAGCCGGCTTTATAGCATCTAAAATGTAAAACCGAAAGGATGTTTCCGATGAAAATCAAAAAAGCAATTATCCCTGCCGCCGGTCTCGGCACAAGAGTGCTGCCCGCGTCAAAATCTGTTCCTAAGGAAATGCTGAATATAGTTGACAAACCCGCGATTCAGTATATTGTAGAGGAAGCGGCGGCATCCGGCATTGAGGATATTCTCATTATAACAAACAGAGGAAAGGGCGTTATTGAGGATCATTTTGACCACTCGTTTGAGCTTGAAGCTCAGCTCAAAGGCAACCCTGCCAAGGAGGCACTTTATGAGAGCGTAAAAAGATGCTCTGAGCTGGCAAATGTATATTTTGTACGCCAGAAGGAGACAAAGGGCCTTGCTCACGCTATACTTGCGGGCAAAAGCTTTATAGGCGATGAGCCCTTTGCCGTGCTTTACGGTGACGATGTTATTATCAACGATGAAGACCCCGTAACTGCGCAGATGTGCCGCTGCTATGAGAAATACGGCAAATGCACAGTCGGTGTACAGTCCGTGCCGGAGGAGCTGATACATCTCTACTGCTCTCTCGGCGTTACTCCCATTGAGGGTGAAACGCGGCTTATGAACTGCTACCGCATAAATGAAAAGCCTACCAAAGATGAAATACTCTCGCTTTATGCCATTCTCGGCAGAGTGATAATGCCGCCCAAAGCTTTCGGAATGATAGAGGATGAAATCAACTCAACACCATCTGATAAGGAGTATTACCTTACAGACCTGTTTACAAAGCTCGGTCAGGCGGATGAACTGCTCGCCTATGACTTCATAGGGCGCCGCTATGATATGGGCAACAAGCTCGGCATTATGCAGGCAAACTGCGAAGTTGCACTCAGCCATCCCGAAATCGGTGAGGATTTCAAAGCATATATCAAAAGCCTTGCTGCTTCAATCTGACACAAATGAGGTAACGGTATGAATAAAATAACCTGCCCGCACTGCGGGAAAAGCTTTGAACTTAACGACACGGATTACGCCGATATTCTCAGCCAGGTAAGGAACGCCGAATTCACCAAAGAAATTGAGCACCAGAAGGAATATTTTGAAAAGGAAAAAGAGGCGGCAGTGAAACTCGCGCTCACCGAATCTCAGACCGGCTTCAAGGATGAGCTCTCCGAAAAGGAGCGCAGGATAGAAGCCCTTGAAGCGCAGATGGAGCTGAGCAAAAAGAACAGCGAGATAAAAACCCAGGCCGCCCTTCAGGAAAAAGATTCTGAGATTGCGGCGCTCAGGTCTCAGATTGAGACGGATAAGAAATCCAAGGATATGGAAATCCGTGTCGCCATGCAAGACAGAGACGCCGAAATTGCTCAGCTCAAAAGCAGGATAGAACAGGACAGGGCCAACACCGAGCTGCGCAGGAAGCAGGACGAAGAAACCCACAGGGCGCAGCTCAAGCTCAAAGACGAAGAAATAGCGTATTACAAGGATTTCAAAGCCCGTCAGTCCACTAAAATGATAGGTGAAAGCCTCGAAGTGCACTGCATGAATGAGTTCAATAAGATTCGCTCCACGGCGTTTCCCAATGCTTATTTTGAGAAAGACAATGATTCAAAATCAGGCAGCAAGGGCGATTTCATATTCCGCGATTACGGCGCGGACGGCACTGAGTATGTTTCCATTATGTTTGAAATGAAAAACGAGGGAGACACCACGGCAACCAAACATAAGAATGAGGACTTTTTCAAGGAGCTCGACAAAGACAGAAATGAAAAGGGCTGCGAATATGCCGTGCTTGTGACGATGCTCGAAGCGGATAACGAACTCTATAACAACGGAATAGTTGACGTTTCCTACAGATATCCCAAAATGTATGTAATCCGCCCGCAGTTTTTTATACCGATTATTTCCATACTGCGAAATGCCGCCTTTAACTCTCTTGAGTACAGGCAGGAGCTTGCGATAATCAGAAACCGCGAAATTGACATTACCCACTTTGAAGAGAATATGGAAACTTTCAAAACCGGTTTTGAAAAGAACTACAGGCTCGCCTCAAAGCAGTTTCAGGAAGCAATTGACGATATTGACAAATCCATCAAAGCACTTGAGCAGACCAAAGCAAACCTGCTTAAATCCGAAAACAATCTACGCCTTGCCAATGACAAGGCGCAGGATCTCTCAATAAAGAAGCTCACAAAAGGCAACCCCACCATGCAGGCAAAATTTGCTGAGCTTCACGAGTAAGAATAAAAATATAACCAACCTGATACAAAAACAATAAAGGCTCACGGAGAATTCTCCGTGAGCCTTTTGCTTTGCTCTGCTTACCCTGCCCCGGCTGCCGGGGCAGGGATATTGCATTAAACGCGTAAGCTTTTGGCCTCAGAATCAGGTCTTGTTCTTTGCAAGACCGGTCACCTGGTCGATGGTGGCCTTGTTCTTGTTGACCATAATCAGGTAGTTGGAGTCAGAGCTCGAGAATGACGTGGACTGGTCAACGTTGGCCGCCCTGAACAAGTAGGGAACTCTGTCAGCTGATGATTTACTCCAGCTGGGTCTCTTGGCTTCCTGAATTGCTATGTTGGTATCACTCGAGGTTACCGAGCCGCTGTTATCAAGATCACCGTAGATAACGATTCTGAACTTCTCAACAACATTGTTGTCAGCGTCATAAACAGTTATCAATGTGCCGGTGCCGACATAGCTGCCCTGGTATTCGGTGACTTTATAGCTGCCGCCGCCCTTAACATCAATCATTCCGGCAAGTGCTTCAATTGATGTGTACTGATCGATGCCGTAGACGAGCCAGGAATCATAGTCCGCTGCGTCTGTCTGATAAGGACCATACTCGTTGAAGTACGCTGCTGTTGCACTGTCAACTCCCTGAGGAAGCGGATTGTGTGTGGGATCTTCAAGGATTCTGGTGTTGTATGTTTCAACAACTGCCCTACCGTCTGTGGTAACACGCTCAATCATTACAGTGCTGTCTTCATCCTTGGGTATAAGCTTGACAACTTCAGCCTTGATCCACTGAGCTACAATCTTGATGTTGTTGTCGGGCATTGTTGTTTCATTAGTGATTTCAACGCCTTCGCTACCAGGTACGGGAATACCCTGATCATCAACATTGTAATACTTCCAGCCTGCGAATTCATAGCCTGTCTTGCCGACATCTTCGGGTTCGGGATCCTCAGGAGTATCAATTACACTGCCATATGCAATCTTATCTATTGTTGTATAAGGAGCACCTGATTCTTCATCAACATATACACCAACATTATACTCGTGAACCTTCCAAGTCGCGGTGAAGGTCTGATTACCGGTTACGCCGGCTGCGGGTACCTCAGGCTCCCAACCTTTGAAGGTGTAGCCTGTTCTGGTGGGTTCTTCGGGTACTGTGATGGCCTGACCGAATGTGTAATCGGTCTTCTTGCTGATCTCAGTGCCGTCATCATCCTGGAAGATGATGGTGTACTCAATCGGGGTCCACTTCGCATAAACGGTGGTGCCGCCCTCAGGCATGCTTACGGGCCAGGTTACCTTGGTGCCGTCGGCAAATGCGGGATCGGTGTACCAGTCATCGAATATGCTGCCTTCCTTCACGGGATCTGCGGGCTTGGCAACTGAAGTCTTATAAGCAGCTGTGTACTTATAGTCATTGCCGTCCTTCACATATCCGTCGGGAGCAGTCTCGAAGTCACCGCCGTTCATTACGAATGTGATGATGTAGTCATTTGCTTTCCACTGTGCAACAATCTTGATGTCGTTGTCGGGAACTGTGGTGCCGGTGTATTCGCCGGTTACATTGCCCTCGTCATCAACATTGTAAACCTTCCAATCAACGAATTCATAGCCTGTCTTGCCATAGTCTTCGGGATCAAGTTCCTGAGGCTTGTCTATACTCTGACCATAATCCATATCGATTGTTTCAATGGGCGTTGTGGAATCTTCATCAACATACACACCGGCATTAACCGTATGCGCATCCCACATTGCCGTGAAGGTGTGGTTGCCTGTTACGCCGGTGGTGGGAACTGCGGGATCCCAGCCCTTAAAGTCGTAACCTGTCTTATGAGGTTCATCGGGAAGAACGATTGCATCACCGATGTGATAATCGGCCTTCTTGCTGATTTCAGTGCCGTCATCATCCTGGAAGATTACGGTGTAATCAATCGGTGTCCACTTAGCATAAACGGTAACATCCGCATCGGGCATTGTGATGGGCCAGGTTACCTTGGTGCCATCGGCAAATGCGGGATCGGTGTACCAGCCGTCAAGTGTGTATCCGGTATTATCCTTGGCTGCGGGCTGTGCTACAGACTTGCTGTACTCAACAGTTGTTGTAA
>JAEELT010000019.1 GCA_016282855.1 Clostridiaceae bacterium
ACTGCGTTTTCGATCGCGGCGGATATATCTATCACGGCAGAGTCCAGGAACTCGCCGAAGGCGCCCGTGAAGGCGGCCTGAATTTCTGAGAAAGGAGAAACATTTATGGCTAAATTAGATGCATCACAGTTCGAACTCACCGAGCGTGTAGTTTCAATCAACCGTGTATCAAAAACCGTTAAGGGCGGCCGCATAATGAAATTCTCCGCTCTTGTAGTTGTCGGCGACGGCAACGGAATAATCGGCTTCGGTCTTGGTAAATCGGGCGAAGTTCCCGATGCTATCCGCAAGGGTATTGAGGACGCCAAGAAGAACCTCATTCAGGTTTCTCTCAAAGGCACCACCATTCCCCACGAAATCATCGGCAAATTCGGCGCAGGCGTTGTGCTTCTCAAGCCCGCCGCCCCCGGTACCGGCGTTATCGCCGGCGGCCCCGTTCGTGCCGTTGTTGAGACCGTAGGCATCAAGGACATCCGTACAAAAGCTCTTCGCTCCAATAACCCCTGCAACGTAGTAAGAGCTACCATAGACGGTCTTTCAAAGCTTCGCAACGTTGATGAAGTTGCGGCTGTCAGAGGCAAGACCGCCAAAGAAGTTTTAGGTTAAGGAGGGCTGAAAAATGGCAGATTTACAGGTTAAGCTTGTCAAGAGCCTCATTGGTTCAACACAGCCCCAGTTAGCTACCGCTCGTGCACTCGGTCTGAGAAAGATCGGCGACGTAACAGTTCAGCCCGATAACGACGCGACCAGAGGCAAGATCAAGAAGCTTTCACATCTTCTTGAAGTCAGCGAAGCTGAATAAGGAGGCGCAGGTATATGAAATTACATGATTTAGCACCCGCTTCCGGCTCTAACAAAGAGCGTAAGCGTATAGGCCGCGGCCCTGCATCAGGTCAGGGTAAAACCGCAGGTAAAGGCCACAAGGGTCAGCTGGCCCGTGCAGGCAGAGGTATGAGAGCCGGTTTTGAAGGCGGCCAGATGCCTCTTCAGAGAAGAATCCCCAAGCGCGGATTCAACAACATCTTCGGCACAGAGATGGCTATAGTTAACCTTGCCACTCTTGAAAAGTATTATGAGGACGGCGCTACCGTAACGGTAGATTCCCTTGTTGAAAAGGGCATCCTCAAGAAGACTTTGGACGGCGTTAAGATTTTAGGCAGAGGCGAAATCACGAAGAAGCTCACCGTTCAGGTAAATGCTTTTTCCGAAAGCGCAAAGACAAAGATCGAAGCCGCCGGAGGAAAGGCAGAGGTGATTTAATTGCTCCAGACATTTATCAATGCGTGGAAAATCGCCGACCTGAGAAAAAAGATGCTCTATACTTGCCTTATAGTGCTTATCTTCAGAATCGGTTCTGCTATCCCCGTTCCGTTCACAAACATCGGTGAGTTCGGTATTATCGAAGACCAGAACGCCGGCACATTTATGAACTATCTGAGCATGATGACAGGTGATGCGTTCAACTACGGAACTATTTTCGCGATGTCCATCACCCCCTACATCAACAGTTCGATTATCATGCAGCTCCTGGCAGTTGCGATTCCCGCTCTTGAGAGACTCCAGCACGAGGGCGAAGAGGGCAGAAAGAAGATTGCTTCAATCACCCGTTTCGTTACCATCGCGTTAGGTCTTCTCCAGAGTACCGCTTATTACTTCTACCTTCGCAGCCAGGGCAAGCTTGTTACTGACGTCACAGGCGCTCAGTACACAGGTTTCTTCGCCGTATTCCAGGCAGTGGTTATCGTTGCCTGCTTCACCGCAGGTACCGCCCTTATCATGTGGCTCGGCGAAAGAATCAACGAAAACGGCATCGGCAACGGTATTTCAATCATCCTTTTTGCCGGTATCGTTTCAAGAATCCCCACCCTTCTTACAAGCCTTTACGGCCCCAACACCGGTTACATCCGTTACGGCGGTCCGTACTATGTGCTTACTCCCATCGTCGGCATTATCCTCATACTTATGATTGCTTTCATCGTATGGATGGACAGCGCCGAGAGAAGAATCCCCGTGCAGTACGCAAAGAGAGTTGTAGGCCGTAAGATGTACGGCGGCCAGAGCACCTTCATGCCCATCAAGGTCAACATGTCCGGTGTTATGCCCGTCATCTTCGCTTCCTCAATCCTTTCACTTCCTCCGACAGTTCAGATGTTCATTTCGAACAAGCTTTCGGAAGACAGCGGCTGGAACAAGTTCTTTGATGTATTCTCTTCAAAGCACTGGGCATACGCAATTATCTACTTTGTATTCATCATCGCTTTTGCATACTTCTATGCAAGCATTCAGTACAACCCCATTGAGATGTCCAAGAACATCCGTGAGAACGGCGGCTCAATCCCCGGTATTCGTCCCGGCGAGCCCACCGCAAGATACATCGGCAAGATTATCGGCAGAATCACCCTTCTCGGTGCTCTTCTCCTGAGCGTTGTTGCTCTCTTCCCGATAGTATTCTCTCAGGTTTCAACCTTCGCCCTCAACAAGGCAGGTTATGAAAACGGCTTGAACGTTTCACTCGGCGGTACATCAATCATCATTCTTGTCGGTGTTGCTCTCGAAACCGTGAAGCAGCTCGAAAGCCAGATGATGATGAGACACTACAAGGGCTTCCTTGACTGATGAAGAGGAAAGTCCGGGGGGCATCGGCCCCGAAAAACGGAGGATCGGCATGATAGTGCTCAAAACATCCGAAGAAATTCGGCATATGAGAGAGGCCTGCAGAATAGCAGCCGGAGCATTAAAAGCAGGCGGGCAGGCAGTGGAGCCCGGAGTTTCAACTGCCTATATAAACCGTGTTGTTGATGACTATATCACCAAGCACGGCGCCCACCCCACATTCAAGGGGTACAACGGCTTCCCCGCCGCTGCATGCATATCCGTAAATGATGAGATCATTCACGGCATCCCCGCGGAATCCCGCATAATCAAGGCCGGCGATATAGTCAGCCTTGATGTGGGGGCAACCTTTAAGGGCTATGTCGGCGACAATGCCGCCACTTTCGCCTCGGGTGAGATTTCACCCGAAGCACAGCGGCTGTGCGACACCACGAGAGAGAGCCTTTACGAAGGCATCAAAATGGCTGTCGCAGGCGGCAGACTGGGCGACGTGGGCTCTACAATCCAAAGGTATTGCGAGGAGAGGGGCTTCTCAGTGGTCAGAGAATACACCGGTCACGGTGTAGGGAGAACCCTTCATGAAGATCCCAGCGTACCGAATTACGGCACACCGGGCCGGGGTGTGCGCTTGCTACCGGGCATGACTATCGCCATTGAACCGATGATAAATCAGGGCGTGGCGGCAATCAGACAGATGCCTGACGGTTGGACTGTCAAGACTAAGGACGGCAAGCTCTCAGCTCACTTTGAGCATACAATCGCCATTACGGCGGACGGCCCCGTTATTCTCACTGCAGAGTGAGGTGCGGGATATGCTTGAAAAAGGCAGAGTTGTTATTTCCCTCAAAGGCAGAGACAAAGGCTATCCGCTCGCGGTGCTACGGGCGCAGGGCAAGAGCGTAATTGTCTGCGACGGAAAAGAAAGGCCGATTGACAGGCCCAAGACAAAGAACATCCGCCACATTGAGCCTACAGAGCATGTGCTCGGCGAAGAGGCTTTCACCTCAGACCGTCACCTGCGTTTGGCGCTCAGGGCGTACAGATGATTGGAGGGTATTAAATGTCCAAGCAGGATATGATCGAAGTTGAAGGTACGGTAATAGAGGCCATGCCCAACGCAACCTTTCAGGTTGAGCTGGAAAACGGCCACAGAATAATGGCTCATATATCCGGCAAGCTCAGGATGAACTACATCCGCATACTGCCGGGAGACAAAGTCACAGTGGAAATGTCACCTTATGACCTTTCAAAGGGTCGTATTACGTGGCGCTCAAAGTAAAATCAAGGAGGTATTCTAAATGAAAGTCAGACCTTCTGTTAAGAAAATGTGCGAAAAGTGCAAAATCATCAAGCGCAAGGGAAAAGTAATGGTTATCTGTGAAAATCCCAAGCACAAACAGCGTCAGGGTTAATCCCGGACGACAACCGAGTATTTGGAGGTGCAACTGACAAATGGCGCGTATATCAGGTGTGGACCTGCCCAGAGATAAGAGAATAGAGATAGCTCTCACTTATATCTACGGTATAGGTCGTAAAACAGCAAGCGACATTATTGCAGCAACCGGCGTAGATCCCGACCTCAGAGTTAAGGATATGACCGAAGACGACGTTTCAAAACTTCGTGAGTATATCGATCACAATCTCAAGGTA
>JAEELT010000020.1 GCA_016282855.1 Clostridiaceae bacterium
CGGAAGCAGAAAAGGATGAAAACAACGCAATTTGCGAGCGAAGACAGTATCGGGATACGGCGAGCGAGCAAAGGCGTTGAGAAAAGACAACAATCAATTATTCCTTATTCAAGTATAATCCAAGAAATAAAAGGAGTACGAGTTAAAAACCCGTACTCCTTAAATATTCGTTGTCTTTTCGTTTTTCGCCTTTTATGTGACGACCGTATAAAAAACAAAGTGCTCTGTTTTGGGCATATAAACAGAGCACCCATCAGTAGGTTCGCTGGCGAAAATTGCGAAGGCAATCGGGAGGCCTGACGCGCCTACCGGTGAGATTTTAGCACAAAAAATACCAATTGTCAAATAATGTCTGCAAGGTTTTTCATGCTTTTTTTGCCCTCTTCGCTCAGCGGCAGGAAGGGTTTGCGGCACGGGCCCATTTCAATCCCCATAAGAGAAAGCATCTCTTTTTCGCACTGGAACACTCCGTAACGGCACATAACGGAAATGATTTCACAGGCCTCATTCTGAAGTTTTTGCGCCTGCTCGATATCACCCGCTGCGAAAGCTTCATAAAGCTTAACAAACCTGCTGCCCATAAAATTATATGTGGAGCCGATTGCTCCGTCAGCACCCATTGAAAGACCGGCCAGGCAAATCTCATCATAGCCGTTGAAAACCGTGATTCCTTCAATCTCCTGCTTGAACTGTCTCAGAGCAAACAGATCGGTTGATGTATGCTTAACGCCGGCAAAGCGAGAGTCGCAGGCAAAAATATCCTTTGCGATATCCGCCGTAAGACCGAAACCGTTACCGGAGGGGAAATTGTAAATGAACATCGGCATATCTGCACAGCGGACTATGTCAAGATAATAGTTTTTTACAGCCTCAACCGGAAAAGAATAGTAAAACGGTGCAACCGCGGAAACGGCGTCATATCCGAGCTTTTTTGCTTCGAGAGCCATATCGCACGCATCGGAGGTGGAAATTGCGCCGACATGAGCTATAAGCGGGACGCTGCCCTGTGAATACTCTTTGACAAGAGCAAATATGCGTTTTCTTTCTTCTTTGCTCATAAGCATGCTCTCGCCCGTACTGCCGCCTACATAAAAGCCGTGAACGCCGGAGTCAAGATTGAATCTGACGAGCTTTTCAAGTGATTTTTCATTTATTGAGTAGTTGCTGTCAAACGGCGTGAGAAGCGCTGTGAATATGCCTTTCATTTCTTTTTACAGACCTTTCTTTTTATCAGTTCATAAGGAAGCTGGTATGCGGTGAAATATTCCCTGGCGAATCTTTTGAATGATTCGCCGGGCGTTATTGCCGTAACTTTTCCCACATCGGGAAAAGAACAGATTTTTGCTATCAACGAAGCCCTGAAAATGTGGTAACTGCTTGTAAGAAAAGCAATCCCGACATCTTTTTCCGGGATCTTTTCTTTAATGATTTTAAGAGCGTTGTCAAAGTTTTCAAAGGTGGTTTCCGACTTATCTTCAAGTATAATCCTGCCGGGGCTTATCCCCCGGGAAACAAGGTAATCGGCTATCACCGCAGCCTCGCTTTTTTTCTGATTCTTTCTGAAACATCCGCCGCAGGGAATCGCGAGCGTATCCGGATGGAGCTCAAGGTATTCCGCCGCTCTTTTCATCCTTTCAAAAAGCTGAGGAGACGGGGTTTCCGCACCGATTATATCGCCGCCGAGCACGAGAAGACAGCCGCAGTCATCATCATATCTTTTCTTCGCGCCGGCAATCACAAAAGGCATATAGGCGCAGGCGGATGCCGCAAGATAAGCACTCAGACCTGCAGCTGTTTTCAGTATTATTCCGACAGGTTTTTTCATTATTATCACCTTTACACAATATATCATTGCAAACGGCTTAAAGTCAAGGTGCATTATTATAAAAGAGTGCTTGAAATAATAAAAGAGTAATGATATAATTTTTTTATATTTATTTGCGGGGGTATACTATGGGGATAGGGAATAAGATAAAAAACATTGTAGGCATAGAAGGCAACACCAAAGAAGTATTGCGGCCTATGCTTAATTACACCTGCGCCAACATCACTCTCGGCGGCGCGGGCTACCCGCTTGGGCAGTTTCACCAGCAGTTTCTTGCCTATGTTGAGGGCATGAGAACGGGTATGGCCGGCAGAATCACCCTCATTTCCGGCCTTTGGGACGCAATCAGCGACCCGATGATGGGTCTGATTACAGACAGAACAAAATCAAAAATGGGAAGACACAGACCCTATCTTATTATCGGTGCCATCCCGTTTGCGATTGCTTATCTTTTCAAATGGACATCCTTCGGTATATCGGCTCAGGGTAACGAAACAAAGACCTGGCTGTGGTACCTTTTCGCCTCTCTGATGTACTGCACATTCATGACAATGATGAGCATTCCTCACACGGCGATGCTTCCGACAATAGCTCCCGGTTATTTTGAAAGGACCCAGTACAAGATAGTTGAGTACGCGATGAATTCCGTGGGTCAGGTTTCTTCCTATGTTTTCACCGCCCTCGCCCTCAGCGGATTCAATGTAAAAACCGCTCTCATGGCACTTCCTACGCCGTCCCCTGACGACCGGCACAACTACGCTATGGTAGGAATAGTGCTGATGATATGGTTTGTATGGTCCCCCATTCTCTGCTTCATTAAGACAAGGGAGCCCTCCTCAAAGGATCAGATAAACGAGCAGATGGATTTCAGGTTCCTTATCAGCGAGTATAAAACCGTTTTCTCAAGCAGAGCGTTCAGACAATATTTCATTATTTCCCTGTTTTTCTCAATGAGCAGATACTTCTGCAGTTATGCGGACCAGTATTTTATGGTCAGCGTTACCGATACATACAACATCTTCATTTCGATGAATATAGTCGCCGGCATTTCGGAGTTTTCAGGCTCCCCCATCAATTATCTCATCACCAGATATAAGGGCAAAACAGCCTGCGGCAAAATACTCGGGCCTCTTATGGTTGTCGGTATGGCAATCAACGGTTTCCTGACTTACGAAACCCCCAAGGTCATTAAATATGCTGTTATAGTGCTCTCGCAGATACTTTATAACATCGGCTTCAGCGGCCCCGGTTTTGTGGCGGAGAATATCCAGCCCGACATAACGGACGTGGATGAGCTCATCACCGGAAGACGGCGCGAGGGCGTAATATCAACTTTCAAAACTTTTTTCAGCAAAACCATAAGCAGCTTTATGGGTTTCGCGGTCGGCACATCGCTTGAATGGTTTGGCTACAACCCGAAAATCAAGCACCCAACCGAGCAATCCGCGCGTACCGTTTTCGGCCTTCGTCTCAACTACGCCATCATACCGTCCGTTCTCGCCTTCTTCTGCGTAATGTCAATATTCAAATACAAGATGACAAAACACGACCACGAGGAAATCAAGAGAATAATCAAAGAGAAGCACGAGACAGGCGAATGCACGATAAGCGAAGAGGAAAAGAAACGCATCGAATACATTGCGGGTATGTCTTGGGATGATATGTGGATAGGCAGAAGCAGCGTCAGCAGAGACGTTGAAAACATAATGTAATGAGGTAATCACATTGGCAGTTGACAAAAGCAAAATCAGAAATTTCTGTATAATAGCTCATATTGATCACGGCAAGTCAACCCTTGCCGACAGGCTACTTGAAATCACTGGTGCCGTTGCTCTCAGAGATATGACAGCCCAGCTTCTTGACAAAATGGATCTTGAAAGAGAGCGCGGCATAACCATAAAAGCCCACCCGGTGAAGCTTAACTACAAAGCGGCCGACGGCGAAGAATACGCGCTCAATCTGATTGACACGCCGGGTCACGTGGACTTCAATTATGAGGTTTCCCGCTCCCTCGCCGCCTGCGAAGGGGCAATACTGATAGTGGATGCCACACAGGGCGTTGAAGCGCAGACACTCGCAAACACCTATCTTGCACTTGACCACGACCTTGAGATAGTGCCGGTAATAAATAAAATCGACCTTCCCTCCGCCGACGCCGAAAGAGTAGCGCAGGAGGTTGAGGATGTAATCGGGCTTGACTGCAGCGAGGCTCCCCGCGTGTCGGCAAAGACGGGCGAAAACTGCGGGCAGGTGCTTGAGCAGATAGTAAAGCTCATTCCGCCGCCTGCCGCGGATGACAGCAAGCCCTGCAGAGCGCTGATATTCGACTCTGTCTATGACAGCTACAAAGGCGTAATTGTATATGTAAGAATCGTAGAGGGCAAGCTCAAGCCCGGCGACACAATGCGAATGATGGCGACAGGCGCGGAATTCACTGTGGTTGAAACAGGCTATATGAGAGCGCAGGATCCCGAGCCCTGCAGCGAGCTTACGGCAGGTGAAGTAGGTTACATAACAGCTTCAATCAAAACCGTGAGCGACGCGAGAGTCGGCGACACGGTCACCACGGCGCAAAATCCTGCCTCTGAGCCTCTCCCCGGTTACCGCAAGGTTAATCCGATGGTTTTCTGCGGAATATATCCCGCCGACGGAGCGGATTATGAAAACCTGCGCGACGCGCTCGAAAAATTACAGCTTAATGATGCGGCCCTGAGCTATGAGCCCGAAACATCGGGCGCTCTCGGCTTCGGCTTCAGATGCGGCTTCCTCGGCCTGCTTCATCTTGAAATAATTCAGGAGAGGCTCGAGAGAGAGTATGACCTCGACCTTATCACGACCATTCCGAGCGTTATATATAAAATCAATCTCTCCGACGGAACCCAGCTTGAGATAGACAACCCCACTCACTACCCGGATCCGTCAACAATAGCATCCTGCGAGGAGCCCTTCACAGACGCTCATATCTATTCGCCCGCAGAATATGTCGGCACCATAATGGACCTCTGCCAGGAAAGACGCGGTATATTCAAAAATATGGATTACATTACGCCCGAAAGAGTTGACATCCACTATGAGCTGCCTCTCAACGAAATAATTTACGATTTCTTTGACTCACTCAAATCGAGAACAAGGGGCTACGCCTCTTTCGACTATGAAATCAGCGAATACAGAGAATCCAAGCTTGTGAAGCTCGATGTTATCCTTAACGGCGATGTTGTTGACGCGCTTTCATTCATCATTCACGCCGACAAGGCATATCCCAAGGCAAGAAAAATCGCCGAAAGGCTCAAGGACAATATCCCCCGCCAGATGTTTGAGATACCCATTCAGATCGGTATCGGAGGCAAAATAATAGCGAGAGAAACCGTAAAGGCAATGCGCAAAGATGTGCTTGCGAAATGTTACGGCGGCGATATCACAAGAAAGAAGAAGCTGCTCGAAAAGCAGAAAGAAGGTAAAAAGAGAATGCGCCACTTCGGTACCGTTGAGGTGCCTCAGGAGGCGTTTATGGCCGTGCTCAAGCTTGATGACAATGACTGATAAAACACCCGGCCTCTATATACACGTGCCGTTCTGCCGCAGCAAGTGCCCTTACTGTGACTTTTATTCAATGCCTGTCAATACGGAGCTGAAAGAAAAATATATCGCCGCAACCGCCGGTATTCTTTCGTCCCTTGAGCAAAAATTCAATACCGTATATTTCGGCGGAGGGTCTCCCGATATGCTCGGAGAAGAAAACATTGCTTATCTTCTGGGCCTCGTAAACAGAACGGAAGACGCTGAAATAACCGTCGAATGCAACCCATCCGGAACCGGATGCGAAAAAAGGAGCTTTGATTTCGGCGTTCTTTCAGGCGCAGGAGTAAACAGGATTTCGCTCGGGCTGCAGAGCGCAGTTGACACAGAAAGAAGACAGCTCGGAAGAACGGCGGGCATTAAAGAAGCAGGAACCGCCGTGAAAAAAATACAGGAAGCCGGCATTGACAACATTTCCCTTGATGTGATGCTCGGCATACCCGGGCAGACTGAAGAAT
This sequence comes from Clostridiaceae bacterium, assembly GCA_016282855.1. Lineage (GTDB taxonomy): Bacteria > Bacillota > Clostridia > Oscillospirales > Acutalibacteraceae > CAG-177. The sequence continues at coordinate 5,860 of JAEELT010000020.1, forward strand.
CGCTCAGAACCACGCTTGAATACTGCGTAAACTCAGGCGCAAAGCATATAAGCGCCTATATGCTTAAAATTGAGGAAGGCACTTATTTTCACAAAGTCGCAGATAAACTCAATCTCCCCGGTGAGGACGAAGTATGCGATATGTATCTCGCCGCTTCGGAATTTTTAAGGCAAAACGGATTCCTGCACTACGAGATATCAAATTTCGCTCTCCCGGGCTATGAGAGCAGACACAATCTCAAATACTGGCATTGCGAGGAGTATGAAGGCATCGGCCCCTCGGCGCACTCATTCATGCACGGCAAAAGATACTGCTATCCCCGCGATATTTCATCATATATCGAGGGCAAGCCTCCGGTATATGACAGTGACGGGGCCGACCCGAAAGAGTACATTATGCTTGCCCTCAGATTATCCGAGGGCCTGGTTTATGACAGATTCAGGCAGAGATTCAGCAAAGAAGTGCCGGATAAGATGATTGAGTATGCCCTTCTTCTTGAAAAGAACGGGCTTGCCCGGGTTACGGATAAACAATTCAATCTCACGCCCGAGGGTTTTCTCGTTTCCAACACGGCAATACTGAATCTTATCGGGCTGCTTTGAAAAAAACTGCCCGTATATCAAAATATGTACATTTTGATATTGATTTTTTAATTATACTACTATATAATGTGTATGACATATTCGGAGGTATGCAATATGCAGATGCTTGAGGACAGAATACGCAGAGACGGCGAGATTATAGGCAGCGACATAGTCAAAGTAGATATGTTTCTCAACCATCAGATAGATGTGGATCTCCTGTGTGAAATAGGCAAAGAGTTCAAAAGGCTCTTCGCCGATAAAAACATAAATAAAATCGTAACGATTGAAGCTTCGGGCATAGGAATAGCCTGCATTGCGGCGCAGTATTTTTCCGTGCCTGTTGTTTTTGCTAAAAAAGGCGTTCACAGGAACGTTGGCAACGATATATATGAAGGTGAAGTTTTTTCCTTCACAAAAGGCGTATCCACCAAAATCGGTATTTCCAAAAAGTATCTTAACCCCGAGGACCGTATTCTGATTATTGATGACTTTCTTGCAAACGGCGGCGCGGTAAAAGGACTTATCGGGCTTATCGAGCAGGCAGGCGCCGAGGTTGAGGGCATAGGAATAGTCATTGAAAAAGGATTTCAGCCCGGAGGTAAAGAGCTCAGAGAAATGGGCTACCGCCTCGAATCACTTGCAATTATCAATTCCATTGACGATGGCAAAATCGTCTTTGGTTAACAAAGATTTTTTTAATTTCACGGAGGTAATGAAATGAAAAAGTTACTGGCAATCATTCTTTCTCTCGCTCTTGTCTTTGCTCTCGCCTCCTGCGGAGCAAACAGCATTGAAAAAGAAACGACAAAAGCTGCAGAAAACGAATCCACCGAAGCTGCTCCCCTGAGCAACCTTAAAGTCGGCTTCATTTTCCTGCACGATGAGAACTCCACTTACGATAAGAACTTTATTGACGCGGCAAAAGAAGCTTGCGAAAAGCTCGGCGCAGAGTGCATTCTCAAGACCAACATTCCCGAGGATAAGGAATGCTACGAAACCGCAGCTGACCTTGCGGAGAGCGGATGCTCAATCGTCTTTGCCGACAGCTTCGGTCACGAAGACTATATGATTCAGGCAGCAAAAGAATACCCCGAAGTTCAGTTCTGCCACGCAACAGGCACACAGGCTCACACCGCCGGCCTTGGCAATTTCCACAATGCCTTTGCAAGCATTTATGAAGGCCGTTTCCTTGCCGGTATTGCTGCAGGTATGAAACTCAACGAAATGATTGAAAGCGGAAAAATCAAGCCCGAAGAAGCAAAAATCGGCTACATAGGCGCTTTTACCTATGCTGAGGTTATTTCAGGCTACACCTCATTCTTCCTCGGCGCGCGTTATGTATGCAAGAGCGCTACCATGGCTGTTCAGTTCACGGGTTCCTGGTATGACGAGACCGGTGAAAAAGAAGCGGCAAACACCCTTATCGAGAGAGGCTGTGTGCTTATCAGCCAGCACGCCGACTCAATGGGCGCGCCCACCGCTTGCGAAAACGCAGGTATCCCCAACGTTTCCTACAACGGCTCCACAAAGAGCGTAGGCCCCAACAGCTACATTATTTCTTCCAAAATCAACTGGGTACCCTATTTCGAATATATTATCGGTCAGGTAACCAATTCACAGCCCATTGACACAGACTGGACCGGCACAATAGCCACCGGCTCTGTACAGCTTACCGAAATCAATACCGATGTGGCCGCCGACGGCACCGAAGCCGCCATACTTGACGCACAGGCAAAGATTGAGGACGGCTCTCTTCACGTGTTTGACGCTTCGACATTCACAGTTGACGGCAAAAACCTCACAAGCTATATGGCAGATGTCGATTCCGACCCCGAATACGCAAAAGATACCGAAGCAATCTCCGACGGTTATTTCCACGAGAGCGAATACCGCTCAGCTCCGTACTTTGATATTCAGATAGACGGTATTGAGCTTCTCAACGCAAAATTCTGATTACTCCCTTAAAGATAAGAGGGCGGGGCCCGCTTGCGGTAATCCCCGCCCCTTGCTTGTTTTTACGGCAATCGGTTTCAAGGAGGATATAAATGTCTGTACCTGCAATAGAGCTGCGCAGCATCACCAAAACATTCGGCCGGATAACAGCCAATAAAAATATAAACCTCACAGTCAACAGAGGAGAGATTCTGTCTATTCTCGGAGAAAACGGGAGCGGCAAAACCACTCTTATGAATATGATATGCGGCATATATTTCCCCGACCACGGTCAGATTTTCATTGACGGCAAAGAGGTTGTGATACGCTCGCCGAGAGACTCGTTTGAATACGGAATCGGTATGATACACCAGCATTTCAAGCTTGTTGATGTTTTTTCCGCCGCGGAAAACATAATCCTCGGCATGGAAAACAGCGGCAGATATAATCTGAAAAAATCCGTTGAGCAGATAAAGAAAATCAGCGACCAATACGGGTTTGACATTGACCCCAACAAAAAAATATATGAAATGTCCGTCTCCGAAAAGCAGACAGTTGAAATAATCAAAGTGCTTTACAGGGGCGCGGATATCCTTATTCTTGATGAGCCGACCGCAGTTCTGACTCCTCAGGAAACCGAAAAGCTGTTTAATGTTCTTCGCAGGATGAAAGAGGACGGAAAGTCCATAATTATCATTACTCATAAGCTTCACGAAGTTCTCTCCATTTCGGATAAGGTTTCCGTGCTCCGTAAAGGCGAGTATATAGGCACTCTCATCACAAAAGAAACAAACGAGGAGCAGCTCACCGAAATGATGGTGGGCAAAAAAATCAGCCTTGATATAGACCGCAGCGAGCCCGTAAACTGCGAAGACAGGCTTGTAATAAGCAATCTCAGCTGCTCTAATTCCGACGGAATCAGCGTGCTCAGCGACATTTCGTTTACCGCAAAGAGCGGTGAAATACTCGGCATAGCCGGAATCGCCGGAAGCGGTCAGAAAGAACTGCTTGAAGCAATAGCAGGCCTGCAGAAATATGACAGCGGCTCTATCGTTTATAACAATCCCAAAACTGGTAATGCCGATAATCTCAAAGGAAAAACTCCGCTGCAGATAAGAGAGCTCGGAGTACGCCTCTCATTTGTGCCGGAGGACAGGCTCGGAATGGGTCTTGTGGGCAATATGGATATCACCGATAATATGATGCTTCGCTCATACCGCAAAGGCAAAAGCGCTTTTCTTAAAAGAAGCGGGCCCAGAAAGCTCGCCGAGCAGGTTGTGAGCGATCTCGAGGTGGTTACACCGGGTATAAGCACCCCGGTCAGAAGGCTGTCCGGCGGAAATGTACAGAAAATACTTGTGGGCAGAGAAATTGCATTTGCACCCACCGTATTTATGGCTGCTTATCCGGTAAGAGGCCTCGATATAAACTCATCCTACCTGATATATAATCTCCTCAATGAGCAGAAAGAAAACGGCGTGGCAGTTATATTTGTAGGCGAAGATCTTGATGTGCTCACAGCACTTTGCGACAGAATTATGGTGCTCAGCTCGGGCCGGGCAACAGGTATAGTTGACGCGAAAACGGCAACAAAAGAGGAGCTCGGCAGACTGATGACAAAAAACAGCAAGGGAGGGACATCCGATGAAGAATAAGACCGGCAAGGTTCACGAGCCGCTCTTCCATATTGTAAAAAGGAGCGCTCTCCCCTTCTGGAAAAGCTGGCTGTTCAGGATTCTTTCTCTGCTTGCGGCGCTGGTAGTATGCGGAATTGTCATAGTAACAGTTACCGCGGAAAACCCGCTTGCAATGTATAAGACGATGTTTGAAGGCGCCTTCGGCACAGCGAGAAGACGCTGGAGCCTGCTTCAGGATATGGCAATGCTTCTGTGTATTTCCCTTGCGGTGACACCGGCTTTCAAAATGAAATTCTGGAACATAGGAGCGGAAGGCCAGGTGCTCATAGGCGGACTCGCTACAGCAGCCTGCATGATTCTCTTCGGTGAGAAGCTCTCGCCCGCAGTTCTCTACCCGCTTATGGCTGTCACAAGCATACTCGCCGGAGCGCTCTGGGCAGTTATCCCGGCGGTATTCAAAGCAAAATGGAACACCAACGAAACGCTGTTCACCCTTATGATGAACTATATAGCAATTCAGCTGCTTTCATATTTCTCTTATGTATGGTCAAACCCCAAGGGCAGCGGTAAAATAGGCATTATCAACGCCTCATCCGGCGCCGGCTGGCTTCCCTATATAGGCAACAACAAATATCTTTTCAATATACTTGTGGTGCTTGCCCTGACGGTATTTATGTACATTTACCTTAAATATTCAAAGCACGGTTACGAGCTCTCCGTTGTGGGTGAGAGTGAAAACACGGCAAAGTATATAGGAATAAATGTCAAAAAAGTAATTATTCGCACAATGCTTCTCTCCGGCGCAATCTGCGGCATAGCCGGTCTGCTCCTGGTGGCGGGCGCAAACCACACTGTGTCAAGCAACGCCGCGGACGGCAGAGGATTTACTGCCATTATGGTATCCTGGCTCGCGAAATTTAACCCTGCCTATATGATACTCACATCGCTCCTGCTTGTATTCTTTGATAAGGGAGCAACGGAAATATCAACAGCTTTTTCACTCAACGACTCTTTCTCGGAGATAATCTCCGGTATAATCATATTTTTTATTATCGGCAGCGAATTCTTCATAAACTATGAAATAAAGTTCCGCGAAAAAGAAGGCGCTCACGTCAAGGCTCAAAAGCCCGCAGCGCCCGGGCCCGAAATTGCATCGGAAAGCGGAAAGGACGGTGACAGCAAATGATTGCAGCGTTTATTACACGAGCGATAATGCAGGCAATACCTCTGCTTTACGGCTCAACAGGTGAAATAATCACCGAAAAGAGCGGTCACCTCAACCTCGGCACAGCCGGTGTAATGTATGTAGGCGGAATATGCGGAGTTATAGGGGCGTTTATGTACGAAACCCACACCTCTTCATTTAACAGCGTACTCGCCGTGCTCGTTCCCCTGCTCGCTTCCATAATCGGATCGGCAATAATGGGCCTGATTTACGCAGTGCTTACCGTTACTCTCAGAGCTAATCAGAATGTGACCGGTCTGGCTCTTACAACATTCGGCGTAGGTTTCGGCAACTTTTTCGGCGGCTCACTTATAAAACTTTCGGGTAACACCGATATTCCCTCAATCGCTCTCTCCGACACGAGCAACGCCTTTCGTACCTCGCTGCCGTTTGCCGACAGCCTCGGCGTTATCGGCAAGTTGTTTTTCTCATACAGCTTCCTCGCTTACGGAGCAATCATAATCGCTTTTGTAACCACATTTTATTTTAACCGCACAAGGTCGGGTCTTCACCTTAGAGCCGTAGGCGAGAGCCCAGCCACAGCCGACGCGGACGGAATTAACGTGGGAGCCTACAAATACGGTGCCACGATAATCGGCTCTGTGATTGCAGGTCTCGGCGGTCTGTATTATGTGATGGATTACGCAAACGGCGTATGGTCAAACGACGGCTTCGGCGACAGAGGCTGGCTCGCGATTGCACTTGTTATTTTCGCAATATGGCGCCCGAATATAGGCATTATCGGTTCTTTCGTTTTCGGCGGACTCTTTATAATCCATAACTATATTCCCGGCCTTTCAATGGGCGCGCAGGAGATATTCAAGATGGCGCCCTATGTTGTAACCATCCTTGTGCTTGTGATTGTCAGCACAAGAAAGAAGAGAGAAAACCTGCCTCCCGCAAGCCTCGGTCTTTCTTATTTCAGGGAAGACAGGTAAATCTGAAAAAAGCACAGCAAAACGCCGTCAGGAAAACCTGACGGCGTTTAAAAATATCATTTGGATTATTCCGCAGCTTCCTCAGTATCCTGAGCAGCCTCTTCTTTTTTCTTATGGAAGAGAATCTTGTCAACCGGGAAGTAAAGGAAGAACTGGACAGCGGAGCAAATCATAGTGGCGAGATTCGCTGCAGCGTCACCTTTCATCCATCCTTTGCTTACAAAGAGATGTGCAAGTGTGGGGTTGAGCCAAGCGGAAAAGCAGATAAGCGCTATGGTGAAAACAATGTAAATAGGAAGGGTTACTGCAATATTCGCGCCTGAATTGAAGGTCTTTTCTCTGTTTACGAAAAACGCGACAATCTGAGCTACAACATTGGCAACGTTGTTTGAAATAAAGTAACCGAGACCTCCTATAACAACAGCGCCCTCAGCCATATTGACGGGAGATTTGAACACCCACCACTCAAAGTTCTCTTTGAAAAGATCAACGATAGGGGGAAGATGATTGAGCAGGTTAAGCAGCGCAAACTGCACTATCATCGCGAGAAGACTTACGAAAATGAACTTAACGAACTGCCATATGGTGGTTACTGCCGAGCCCTTGCTGTCGGCAGCCTTATCAATCTGATTAAGCTTTCCCATTTTACTTTCTCCTTTTAATTATTCATCAAATGTATCGTCTTTTTTCTTGGTCTTTTTTCTTTTTGCCTTGCCTTCTTCGGCAGCGGCATCAAGCTTCGCCTTTTTCTCGGCTTCCGCGGCTTCTTTGGCAGCGGCTCTCTCAGCCTCGGCCTTTTCGTTTGCGGTATTGTTCTGTGAAACGGCCCAGCGCGCAATCTTCATCTTGTTTCTGTCGGCGCCGGTTTCAATTATGAGAGAATCTTCTTTAACGGTAACAACTCTGCCCATAATACCGCCTATGGTGGTGATTTCATCACCGACCTGGATATTATCCCTCATGGATTGCTCTTCCTGCTGTTTTTTCTTCTGAGGACGAATCATCATAAAATACATTGCGCCGAAAAGAGCAACCATTATGACTATCATGGTAATGGGTGAGCCGCCCTGGCCGCCCTGGCCCTGCTGATTGGCCATATTCATCATAAGAAAATTCATTTAATAAACCTCCGAATAAGATTACAATTGATTATATATAAAAATTTATAAAATTGCAAGCATTATTTAACGGGTTGATTTGCATATCAGATTCTCGTATCAAGCTTAATCACATTTTCAGCCCTGAAATCATCAAATCTGTCCTCGTCAAGCGCAAGCCGGATTTCACTCATAAGGTTATTGTAAAACCAGAGATTGTGGGTCACGGCAAGTCTCATTGCGAGCATTTCCCCGCTTCTGAAAAGATGCCTGATATAGGCCCTGGAAAACTTACGGCAGGTCGGGCATGAGCATTCGGGGTCAATCGGAAGACTGTCTCTCTCATATTTATTGTTATTTATATTGATTATACCGGCCTTCGTAAAAAGATGGCCGTGTCGCGCGTTTCTGCTGGGCATGACGCAGTCAAACAAATCAACGCCTCTGAAGACAGCCTCAATTATGTTTCCGGGAGTACCTACACCCATAAGATAACGGATTTTATTCTCGGGCATATACGGCTCGACCGCAGATATAATCCGGTACATTTCCTCCTTCGGCTCACCTACGGCAAGCCCGCCTATGGCGTAGCCGCCAAGGTCAAGCGCGGCAATCTGCCTCATATTTTCTATACGCAGATCTTCGTATGTGCTACCCTGGTTTATACCGAAAAGCAGCTGGTTTTTGTTGATTGTGTCCGGGAGTGAGTTGAGGCGCGCCATTTCAGCCTTGCATCTTTCGAGCCAGCGTACAGTCCTTTCACAGGAGCTCTTTGCGTATTTATACTCGGCGGGGTTTTCAACGCACTCATCAAACGCCATTGCGATGGTTGAGCCGAGATTTGACTGTATCTGCATGCTTTCCTCAGGCCCCATAAAAATGTGCCTGCCGTCAACATGAGAGCGGAAATTTACTCCCTCCTCCTTGATTTTTCTCAGAGAGGCAAGAGAAAAGACCTGAAACCCTCCGCTGTCGGTGAGAACGGGACCCTGCCAGCCGGTAAATTTATGAATACCACCAAGCTCCTTTATAAGACGGTCACCGGGTCTTACATGAAGATGATAGGTGTTTGAGAGCATTACCTGACAGTTTATATTTTCAAGATCGGTTGACGAGAGCGCGCCCTTGATTGCGCCGCAGGTGGCAACATTCATAAAGGCCGGCGTCTGAACTGTGCCGTGCACGGTGACGAACTCTCCCCTTCTTGCTTTATCCTGTTTTTTTATGAGACTGTACATAATATATTTCACCCCGATAAATATTAACCAAAACCGCCTGTTTTGTCAACAATCCGTTGACTATTTTCAAACAGTGAGTTATTATAATAAGGATAGATGAGAGGTTTCAAAAATGAAAAAACTGCTTAAATTTACTGCAGCGGTATTATCCCTGATTACAGCCGTTGCGGTAATAATCAACTGCACTGTTATGATAACCACAGCGCCCTATATCAGGCGGGCGGATAAAACAGAATATGATTATGACTGCATTATAATCCCCGGCTCCACCGTATATGCAAATCAGCCTAAGCCCATACTGAAGGACAGGCTCGACTGCGGAATAGAGCTCTACAAAAAAGGCGTGAGCAATACTCTGCTGCTCACCGGCGACGCTTCGGACAATTACTATGATGAAGTCAAAGTAATGAAAGCATACGCAATTGAAAACGGTGTGCCCAAAGAGTGCATAATATGTGATGAAAACGGTTTTTCAACTTACGCATCAATTTATAACGCAAAATCTGTTTTCGGCATAAGAAGCGCCATTATTGTAACTCAGAAATACCATATAAGCCGCTCTCTTTTTATAGCCAAAAAGCTCAGAATTGACGCTTACGGAGTAACTTGCGGCAGCAAGGGAACACATTACGAATATGTGCTTTACAGGCACTCACGCGAGTTTCTGGCAAGAGTAAAAGACTTTGTTCTGGCCGTGCTTCAGCCAAAGCCTTCCGAAATACCCGATTTCCTTAAATAAAAAAACAGAGCCCTTCTAAGGAAGAGCTCTGTTTTATTTTAATTACTCGATGTCTCCGCTTCCGGAAACAGTTATTTCAGAGGTGTCATCGTCGTTTTCCGCTTTACCTTCCATTATCTCAATAAACTCCTTGCCATCAACCTTGTCTCTTTCAAGCAGAGCGCCGGCAACAGCGTGAAGCTTGTCAATATGCTCGGAAAGGATGCTGTTTGTCCTCGCGTAAGCTTCGCTTATCAGTCTTTCAATCTCTTCGTCAATCTGAGCGGCAACCGTTTCGGAGTAATTGCGCACCTGGCCGTAATCTTTGCCAAGGAAAATTTCATGGCTGTCGCCTCCGAAAGCAATGGGGCCGAGTTTTTCGCTCATACCGTATTGTGTGACCATACTTCTTGCAATTTCGGTAGCCCTGTGAATATCATTTGAAGCTCCGGTGGAAATGTCGCCGATTATAATCTGCTCGGCAACTCTGCCTCCGAGGAGGCCGACAAGCTCATCGAGCATCTGATTCTTTGAAACATAGCTCTTGTCTTCCGTAGGTCTGTGGAGAGTATATCCGCCCGCGAGACCTCTGGGAATAATCGAAATCTGATGAACAGGGTCCGAATTTTCAAGGAAGTAAGCTGAAACCGCGTGCCCGGCTTCGTGATAAGCGGTAAGGCGGCGTGATTTTTCATTCATCTTGTGTGACTTTTTCTCCGCGCCTACCTCAACCTTGAGGGCCGCTTCGTCCACCTCTTCCATTGTTATAGCAAGCTTGCTTCTTCTTGCGGCAAGCAGCGCCGCTTCGTTGAGCAGATTTTCAAGGTCTGCGCCTGTAAAGCCGACAGTTGCGTGAGCTATGCTCTCAAAATCGACATCGGGACCTATGGGCTTACCCTTTGCGTGGACCTTAAGAATTGCAACTCTGCCCTTCTGGTCGGGATAGTTTACCGTAACCTGGCGGTCAAATCTGCCGGGCCTGAGAAGCGCGGGGTCAAGTATATCGGGGCGGTTGGTGGCGGCAATGACAATTACGCCTTCGTTAGCACCGAAGCCGTCCATTTCAACGAGGAGCTGATTGAGAGTCTGCTCTCTTTCATCGTGTCCTCCGCCCATACCTGCGCCTCTGTGCCTGCCGACAGCATCAATTTCATCTATGAAAATGATAGCGGGAGCTTCTTTCTTCGCTTTATCGAAAAGGTCGCGCACTCTGCTCGCGCCGACACCTACATACATTTCCACAAAATCGGAGCCGGAAATTGAAAGGAAAGGAACGCCGGCCTCGCCCGCGACAGCTCTGGCAAGCAGGGTTTTACCCGTACCCGGAGGGCCTACGAGAAGCACGCCCTTGGGAATTCTTGCGCCGAGAGCGTCAAATTTATGGGGATCTTTCAGGAATTCAACAATTTCGGTGAGTTCCTCTTTTTCTTCATCTGCTCCGGCGACATCATCAAACGTGGTCTTGCGTTTTTCATCCTTGCCCTGCTTGACTCTGGCCTTGCCGAATGATATGGTCTTGTTGTTTTCATTGCCTATGGTCTGACTCATTCTTCTGAACAGGACAACCATTACAACAATCATAACTATTGTGAGTATTGCCGTGGGCAGAATGCTCAGGAGAGTAGAGGCGGATGAGCCGGAAACATATTTGGCCTCAATGGGATTATCAGGATTTTTCCTGTTATGTTCCATTACCTTTTCGTGCACGTCTTCCACAAAAAGCGATACGCTGGGCACAACATAAGTATGGCCCACTGCCTTTTCGGGATCTTCACCCACAAGGTAATAAACGAGGGAACCGCTGCTGAGATTGAGCGAGTAGCTCGCAACCTTGCCCTCATCAAAAAGAGCAACGACCTCATAGTATTCGGGCGTTTCCTTCTTCTGATTCTGAGCATAGAAAGAAAGGCCGGAAATAATAATCAGCGGAATCAGGATGTATGGTATTATTGTCAGCCATTTTCTTTTTGAATTACCGCTTTTGTTCTTGTTATTCTTGTTGTTATCCACTTTCCCTCTCCTTATATATCTGAGTAAATTTCTTTTTTCAGGACACCGATATACGGCAGATTGCGGTATTTTTCCGCATAGTCAAGACCGTAGCCGACAACGAACTCATCGGGAACATCCGTTCCGTGATAATCTGCCTTCAGATCAACCACTCTGCGCTCGGGTTTGTCGAGCAGAGTACAGATTCTGATGCTGCGGGGGTTTCTGGTTTTAAGCACATTTATCACATGACTGAGCGTGCGCCCGGAATCAAGTATATCCTCAACCAGCAGAATATCACGGCCCTGAATATCGCAATCAAGGTCCTTGATTATCCTGACTGTGCTGTTTGAATTTTCTGTTGAGTTACCGTATGAGGATACGCACATAAAATCTATCTCGCACGGCACTGTAATCTCGCGCATAAGATCTGCCATAAAAACGACAGAGCCCTTGAGTATACTGACGAGGAGCAGCTTTTTATCTCTGTAATCCTCGCTTATTTCTTTACCCAGCCGCTTTACTATAGCGGCAAGGGCCTCCTGTGTGTAATACACTTTTTCGATGTCTTTATACATTATAACTGCCCTCTTTTTCAATGCGTATAGCTAAAACCGTTTCTGTGCCGGCAGTAACCTTAACCCGTTCATCAACACAGCACGGATAAGCTGCGACTATACCTTCGTCATCGCAGATAACGGGAGCTATGTCTCTAAGCTCCGGCGGTATTCCGAGCTCGTTCTGCAGTTTTCTGAGTTGCTTGCCGACTCCCCTGCCCGCGGGTGTGATTCTGTCGCCCTCAAGGCGGGTGCGGACTTTGATTTCGCCCGTTATTTTATCACTGTCAATAAAGCAATCGCACAGGTTTTTGTTAACAATCCGTAAATTGTATTCATCGCGCGACACGGTTTGCAAAGAGACGCTGAAAGCGCCGGACTGCATATTGCGACAGACGTCACACGTTTCGGCTTTTTCGGGAAACTCAAGCAGACCGGCTCTGGTCCTGAGAAATCTTCCTTCTTTAAGCTGAACGGTTTTGCCCTTGCCGTTTGATTCATATTCAGCAATGCACGAAACAACTTCATCAATAAGACGGTTATCCGAAGAATCGGGCAGAAATGAATTGACTATCATATTGACCGCCCTTCTCAACACAGGGAGAGGTGCTCCGGCAAGTATCCGTGTGCTGTATCCGCCGTCTGTACGGGCTTTTGCCGCTGTCTCCTCTGCAAGAGATAAAAGGAAGGCTTCGTCATCGTTTATGCACTCTATGCACCTGAGAGCGCTTCTCTCAAACGCAGGGTTGACTGCTTTAAGCTGTGTAAGGACGTTATGCCTTATACGGTTTCTGGTGTAGTGAATATCGTCATTTGTTTCATCATTTACGTAATCTATGCCGTTTTTACTGCAGTAATCAAGTATTTCTTCCTTTGTGCAGTCTATCAGAGGCCTTACTACATTGCCCCTTACGGGCGGTATTGACCATAGCCCTTTAAGAGAAGAGCCGCGCGCAAGATTAAAAAGCATAGTCTCAATACGGTCGTTGAGATTATGAGCGGTCGCAATCACCGCGTCGTCCCCGAGAGACGCAAAAAAATCATAACGCACCTTTCTGCCCGCTTCTTCAACAGACATTCCGCTATCCGAAGCGATTGACGGAACATCAGCCCTGAGCACATGGCACTCAATGCCGAGCTTTTCGCATTCGTGCACGGAAAAGTGTTCGTCTCTCTGTGCGCTTTCGCCTCTTATGCCGTGATTTACGTGCGCCGCCTCAAGTGTGAAGCCGTATTCATCACGCAGTGAATAAAGCGCGTGAAGCAGCGACATTGAATCACTGCCTCCCGACAGGGCAACAATCACCCTCGCGTTTTTCACAGGCATATTGTATTTTTCGATTGTATTCCTGATTTTATTCTTCATTGTGAATTCTTTCGATGGGAAGGAAGAGCGTGTGATCGCCGTCCCAGGCGAAATCTATGGTGCCGGTTTCACCGTGTCTGTTTTTTGCAATGATAACGGAGACCTTTTTAACCTCGGCCTGCGTGGCATAATCTTCTCCGTCTTCTTTTTCGCCGCTGTAATAATCCTCACGATAAAGCATAAGGACTATATCGGCATCCTGCTCAATAGAGCCGGATTCCCTGAGATCGGCAAGCTGCGGCTTGTGCGACTTGCCTCTTGTTTCGGTGCCTCTTGAAAGCTGAGCGCAGCAGATAACGGGAATCTGCAGGTCCTTGGCCATCATTTTCAGATTGCGGGTAATTTCGCTGACTTCGTTTACCCTGTTTTCAGCTTTTGTGCTCGGTCTTACAAGGCCGAGATAGTCAACTATAACGCACTCCACTCCGCCGAGCCTTCTTGTCTTGGCTTTCATTTCAGGCACAGTTATAGCGGAGGTATCATCAAAAAACAGCGGGCAGTCGCCGAGCACATTTGCAGCGGTGCCAAGGCGCACCCATTCATCATTATCTATCTGCCCGGATCTCATTTTATGGGAGGCAACTCTCGCCTCTGTGCCGAGAACTCTCATAGCAAGCTGTTCCTTAGTCATTTCAAGAGAAAACATCAGAGTTTTCTTTCCGGCTTTAACCGCAACATTACGCGCCAGATTAAGAGCGAAACTGGTTTTACCCATACCGGGTCTCGCGCCCACGATAATAAGATCGGAGCGGTTGAGACCGGTCAGTTTTTCATCCAGCTCGTCGAAGCCTGTTGTATAGCCCTTGTAAAGCTCTTTATCTTCTCCCGTCAGTTTCTTGAGGGTATCAAAAACATCATTCCAGATAATATCCTTGAGCTTTGAGGGAGCATCCGTGGTTTTGCCCTGACGGATGTTGTAAATCTTCTGCTCTGCGCTGTCAAGCAGGGCATCCGCCGTGCCGTCCTGCGCCATAGCGCTCTGAATTGTTTCACTGGAAAAAGTGATAAGAGAACGCAGGTAGAATTTTTCACGGACTATCTTTGCGTAAGTCTCAACATTTTCGGTTGAAGGCACGCTCTGTGCCATTTCCATCAGATATTTCTTGCCGCCGGCGCTGTCGAATATACCGTTTTCGACAAGCCTGTCAAGCACAACGAGAGGATCAATCTTATTGCCTGTGTTGTCTATGGCAAGCATCTGTGAAAAAATCTCTTTATGCTGAGGGTGGAAAAATGAGTCCGGCTTAAGGTATACGGCAACCTGAGAGAGGCAGGAAGGGTCGGAAAGCACACTCCCGAGCACAGCCTGCTCCGCCTCCAGGCTCCACGGCATTTCAATATTGTCAAAAGAGACGATACCTGATTCGTTCATTATTATTCTCCCACAAACACATAAACAGACGCGGAAACGCCTTTATAAAGCTTTACTTCGGCGGGATATGTGCCGTACGCTTTTATTTCTTCCATCTGAACTTTTTTCTTATCGATTTCAAATCCGTACTCCTTGCTTACCGCTTCGGCAACATCCTTGGCGGTGACGGAGCCGAAAAGCTTGCCGTTAGCGCCGGCTTTGGCGGTGATTCTTATGGTTTTGCCCTCAAGCTTCGCTGCCTCTTCCTTTGCGGTGGCAATTTCGGTTTCAATGCGGTGCTTCTCTGCGGATTCTCTGTTTTTAAGCTCGCTCATAGCCTGTGAATTTGCCTCCATGGCAAGCTTGCGGGGAAAAAGATAGTTTCTCGAATAGCCGTCGGACGCATTTACAAGCTCCCCTTTTTTACCGAGACCCTTGACATCCTGTAAAAGAACAACCTTCATTTTTACTTACCTCTCACTTTCTGTCATTTTATCAATAGCTTCATACAGCATTTTTTCAGCTTCCTGCTTAGTATTTTCAAGCCGTGTGGCGGCCATAGTCCTGTGACCTCCGCCGCCGAGAGCTTCCATAATAAGCTGAACGTTTATTTCGCCGAGACTTCTTGCGGATACCGAGACGGCGCCGCGGGTTTCATAAAGCACAAATGAGGCCTTCACACCGGAAACGCCGAGCAGATCGTCAGCGGCCTTTGCGGCAATAAGACGGTTATCGGGAACATTATCCGGCACACAGGCAACAGCGCAGTTTTTGTAAAACTCAGCGGAATCAACAACTGAGTTTTTGAGCTTTATATCGTCAAACGAAGCATTGAAGAGTTTCTTTGTTTCAACGAGATTTGCTCCGCGCTCCTTAAGATAGGCTGCGGCGCTGAATGTGCGCGCACCGGACCTTATTACAAAGTTTTTGGTGTCAAGCATAATGCCCGAGAGAAGCGCCTGCGCGAGGGAAGCGCTCACCTTTGAATCATCAAGCGTGTAAGAAATAAACTCGGTTATCATTTCGCAGGCCGATGACGCCGTAGGTGAATGGTAAATTTTTATATCCGAATCATACTTGCCCGCCGCGAGACGGTGATGGTCTATAATAACCCGTTTTTCGCACTTCTCAAACAGCTCCGGGTAATCGCTCATGGAAGGTATATGCGTATCTACAAGCACCGCGAGTGATTTTTTGCCGACGGAGCGGACAGCCTTTTCAAACGGAATCAGAATATCCGAAAGCTCGCCCGATTCCGCGAACTCGACAAGCGAAAGCGCGAGAGTGGTTTCTTTATTGACAACTGCATAAGCGGGAACTCCGAGGGACCTTGCCATAACGGCTACGCCGAGCGCGCCGCCCAGAGAATCAAAATCTGAAAAAGCGTGACCCATAACAAACACCTGGCCGCTGCTCTTCAGTTCAGCTGCAAGGTTGCCCGCAAGCACTCTTGTCTGGGTTTTGGAGTATTTTTCCGCAGAGCTTGAAACCCCGCCGAAAAAGGTATATGAACCGTCCGGCATAAGAAGCGCAGCCTGGTCGCCGCCCCTGCCGATTGCTATATCAAACGCCTTCCTTGCGGCTTTCTCTGCGAGCATAATTGTTTCGCCCGGCGCAACGCCTATGGAGAGCGTGACCCCGGCGTTTCTGTCTTTATAGACAAAGTTTCTTACATTTTCAATTATCGAGAATCTGTCGGCGACCATAGCGTCAACATTTTCTTTTTCGGTTATAAGAGAATACCTGTCATCGCTGATTCTGCGTACGCTCGAAGAAAACTTTTCGCTCCAGTCGTCAATCATCGCCTCAACACGTGAAATAATGGCGGATTTCTCACTGTCCTTTATATCCGAGCGGGAATTGTCAATATTATCAACATCTATGATTATTGAATACGGTCTGGTTTTAATGAATTTCTCTTCGGTCTTTTTGAGGCGTGTGTTGTCGGTAAGCTCATATACTGTATAGTTTTTCCCGTCCCTGTGAAACGGGAAGGAATACACATTGAAATATTTGTCCCCCACAGGCACGCAAACATCGCCCTTTTCGGGGTCGGCGCTGCCGAGAAATTTTCTGACCGTATAGCTCTGATTCAGCTCGTCTCCCGCGACCTCATCGGCAAAAGCTTTGTTGCACCAGGTTACGAGAGAATCCTCATCGGCTATGCAGACGGGGTAAGTGAAACTTTCAAGGACTTTTGTATCGGTATGATCGGCTTTTTTAGCGGCGATTTGCAGCATTCTGCGGTATCTTCGTCTTGCCGTAAGCGCCCTGACAAGGAAAATAACCACCACAATAAAGACAGCCGCACATTCGCTAAGCGCAAGTTTATAGCTGCCGCTCAGCGCTGTATAAGCCGCAAATCCGAGTGCGGCAAAAAGAGCGGCGGCAAACACCAGGCCGTCATATCGGTAGCCCCTGAGTTTCATTTAAACCTCCATTATCACAGGCAGAATCATCGGATCGCGTTTCGTTTTTTCGCGCACATATTTAGAAACCGAATCCTTTACCTTGCCTTTGATTGCATTTATATCGTTAATATTTGAATAATAGCAGTTTTCAAGTGTCTTTTCGGCCGCAATTCTCGCCCCTTCAATAAGCTCCTCGGATTCTTTTACATAAACGAAACCACGCGAGAGCACCTCGGGGCCTGCTATGAGCTGGCCGGTCTCATAATCAAGCGAAGCGGTCACCACGATAATGCCGTCCTCGCCGAGCTTCTTCCTGTCTCTTATAACAACGGAGCCGACATCTCCGACGCCGCTGCCGTCCACAAAGACCTTGCCCGCTGTGACGGGCGTGCCCTTTTTAATGGATGAGGAAGTGATTTCCGCGACAACTCCGTTATCGGCTATAAAGATATTGTTTTTGGGGATTCCGACGCTGAGGGCAAGCTCCGCGTGCTTTTGCAGATGCTTCTGCTCACCGTGCACGGGTATAAAGAAGCGGGGCTTCACTATGCTCATAATGAGCTTGAGCTCCTCCCTGCAGGCGTGGCCCGAAACGTGAACATCATACATCTTTTCATAGATGACACGCGCGCCGAGCTTCATGAGCTCATTAACAACATTGCCCACGGTTTTTTCATTGCCGGGGATCGGGGTTGCGGAAATGATAACAAAATCATTGGGCTTTATTTCAACCTTCCTGTGGTCTGAAAAAGCCATTCTCGTGAGCGCGGACATCGGCTCTCCCTGGCTGCCGGTTGTGATGATAACAAGCTTGTCATCGGCATAGCTGCCGAGCTCATCCTGGTTAATCAGCACCTTGGGGGGAATATTTAGATAACCGAGCTGAGATGAAATATTCACAACGTTTTCCAGCGACCTGCCGACCATACAGACCTTCCGGCCCACAGAATGGGCAACATTGATAATCTGCTGTACCCTGTGAATGTTCGAGGCAAAAGTGGCAATGATTATTCTGCTTTTTTTAGCCTGTCTGAAAAGAACATCGAGGCTCTCCCCCACTTTGCGTTCGCTCTCGGTGTAGCCGGGCCTCTCGGCGTTTGTGGAGTCTGAAAGAAGGGCAAGCACGCCCTCACTGCCGAGCTGGGCAAACCTTGCGATATCTATCACTTCTCCGTCGATGGGTGTGGAGTCAATCTTGAAGTCGCCGGTCTGGATGATTGTGCCTGCGTCTGTTTTTATCGCAAGGGCGATGGCATCGGGTATTGAGTGATTAACGTGAATCATTTCAATGCTGAATTTGCCGAGCTGAACCGTGTCACCGGGTGAAACAACATTGAGGTGAGCGCCCGAGAGCAGGCCGTGCTCCCTGAGTTTGCCTTCAATGAGTCCTATGGTGAGCTTTGTGCCGTAAACAGGCAGGTTTACGCTCTTGAAAAGATAGGCAAGACCGCCTATGTGGTCCTCGTGGCCGTGAGTAATGATTATGCCTTTGATTTTATCCTTGTTTTTCTCTACATAGGTAAAATCGGGTATTACCATATCTATGCCCGGCATATCGGCATCGGGGAACGACAGACCGCAGTCAACAATAAACATATCATCCTCATACTCATAGAGGGTCATGTTTTTGCCGACCTCGTTTATGCCGCCAAGAAAAGCGATTCTGACAGGGCTTGTGTTCTTTGAACTGCGCCTTTTCTGCGAGCCGTTGCGGGGCTTCGGCGCACGCTTCACGGCGGACTTGGCGCTCTTTTTGCTCTTGACCTGAGCCGTTTCGGGCGCGGCAGCCTGAGCTTTTGTCTTAACGCTCTTTTCAGCGGCCGCTTTCTTTTTGGGGGCTCTGTCCTGATTCTGAGCTTTCTTGGATTTATCGGTTTTGGTCTTAGCCTGTTTCACGGGCTTTTCCGAAGCTTTTTCCGAATTTGTTTTTTTAGTCTTTTTTTGCATATATTCTCCTGATTTGTTTGTATCTGTGATTTATTTTACCCATCCGTGAATTATGAATTGACCCACAATATAATATATTTAAATTATATTTTTGTCAAGTGAAATGCATTTTTATATAAAATATGTAAAACTCCGGCCGCCCTCGGGAGACCGGAGTTTGTATCAATTATTCAGAGTATAAGGCAGGTCAGAAAAGAGAACTGATTCTGTAAAAGAGGTTATGGAAAAACGCCGTTATTCTGCCGCCGAGAGAATTGCCGTGATCCTTTCCGCAGAACGGGCAAGCATTTTCTTTGAAATCAACGCTTACCTTCATCTCACGGGCATTGTCGGAAAGGAAAGTGACATATATTCCCGTCAGCCTTCTCCCATTTTGCGAATTTGCCTTTATCCCCTTACCGTAAACCGGGAGCTGTGCCGAACTGCCGAGGTCTTTGGAATACTCGGAATCCCAGTATGACTTGGTGTAAAACGGACTGTTGGTCATAACGGTATTGTAAGAGCCTATAAAGGTATATTTTGAGCCGTCAATTTCAGGGTAAAGAGGCATAATTGCCGGTCTGTGGAAAGCGGCGTTTACTCTGTTTGCTTCCACATAATTGTTATACGCGGTTTCATCAATGTGCCACATAATGATGCCGCCGTCTGTGGGAGAGAGCAGATCGCCGGGCAGACCGTCATCCCATTTTGTTATCTGGCGGTTTTCAAGCAGGTAATATTCACCGCTGTTGGGTGTGGGGATTATAAGAGCAGAAAAGGCCTCTTTGCCCGCCGAATAATCCTGGGCGCGTATAGTATATTCACCTTTTGCGGAAGCGGTCTGCGGCTCATACCAGCCGAGAATACAGCGGCTCCAGGCGTCAAGGGAGTGAGGAGTATATTCGCCCTGCGAATCCGTTCCCCACGCGCTGTCCATAAGGCTGAGAGTATCTATGGAGTAATCCATCCACTCGCCGATGCTGTAGGTTGTGTCATAGTAATCCTTAAGCCCGAGATAGTGCCCCATCTCATGAGCGAGAATGCAGATTGGCTCGTGCAGATTTTCGCTGATAAACTCAGAAACGGCAATGTAAGACGAAACCTCAACTCCATCCAGGTTTGGGGCGGTAAGGTTCCAGGCATTTTCCTCAATCGCCTCAAGGAATGACCAAGCGTGTGACCAGAGGAGATTATCAAGGCCAAGATAATTATTCTCCGCGTCGGCGGCCTCATAGCCGGCCACGATGAAGTTGACTGCAAGCTCGCTGGAGGTTATTTTACCGTCTCCGTCGGCATCATACGCGGCAAAATCAACATACTTATCGGCCTTTTTAAGAGCCTCGGCAAAGGCCTTGAGCATAAGGAGCTCACGTTCTCCGGTTTCATCCTCAAGATCCCAGTATCTGTGCTGCGCATCAACATTCACATGCACTATGCCGTCATTTGCTCTGTCGGCGGTGTTTGTGTTTGCATCGGTGCCGAAAGCGGATGATTCATTCGCCGGCGTAAAGGTAAACTGACCGAATGACATATCGCTGTAATAAGCGGTGAGGGATTTCTCCCCGCTGAAAAGAGCAGTGCCCCAGTCATACTCATTATCATAGGAAATGTTTGAGAAACCGATAACCACCGTTACAACCGGTATATCTTTTGTAACAGTATTAACAGATATGATTCTCTGCGCCCCGTTACGATTCTGCCTTACAGGTATGCTGTCGAGGGTCAGAAGCGGTCCGCTGTGTGAGCGGCAGGCACCGTGAGGCGGCACGTTGCCTTGCGCGTCAGGCTTTGCGGAAACGGCGTTTGCCGAAGCAATCATCAGAGCGGCAAGAAGAGCCGTAACTAATGCAATAAGAAGAATACGTGTTTTGCTTTTCATTATAATTCCTCCGTGGAAACAATATTTTAACCTATAATACTGTAACACATTTTATGATTTGTGTCAAAACTTGTGCTTAAAGATAGGCTTTTACATCTCTGTCATAGTGGCCCGAATCAATGTAGCCGTTTTGAGTGCGCTGGCATTCGCCCCATTTGCGAGCAATTTCTTCAAAGCTGTCGGTTTTTATTTTTGCCCTCTCAAAGCCGTCTCTGCTGCCCATTATGCACCAGTCACTCTCCCACATAAGATGCCCGGTCGCTTTATATGTCCAAAGCATCCAGGAGTAATCGTATTTTTCCATCGTTTCAAAACAGTTGGACCAGGTGGTTGCCTTGTGGGGGAAGAATTCGCCCATAAGCAGCGGAGAGTCGGAAAACCATATACGGGTAAGCCAGACAAAGAGATTGAAAATGAAATTGGAATTCTGATAGAAATGAACCTGATACACCACATTATTCCAGCCCTTCAACTGTTTGTGAGGAGCGGCAAGGCAGGTCCAGATGCATTCAATGGAAATCAGGTGAACGGGGTCAGCCTCACGAACGGCATCATAGAGGAAAGAATAAATATACTCGTTATTGCTGCGGCGTTTGAGCTCGGTGCAGTCCACATCGCACATCGGCTCATTGAGAAGGTCATACATCGCCACAGCGGGAGAATCCTTGAATCTCAAGGCTATCGCCTGCCAGAGCTCGGCTGTGAGGCGCCTGTATTTTTCGCCCTGCTCGTTTTGCTCATAAAGCCCGCAGGAGAGCCCCTTGCCTGAGTGAGGCGCGTCGCTCTGATAGCCCGGTGCGCCGTGCATATCCAGGATAACATAAAGCCCTCTTTCGGAGCACTCGTTCACGGCCCAATCGAGGCGTGAAAAATCCCACTCGCCGTTATCGTCAAGGATTTTTGTACCTTCATCATCATAATAGAAATTTCTGAACCAGAACGGAAGCCTGACGCAGTTGAAGCCCATGGACTTTATAAGGTCAAAATCGTACTCAGTTATGAAATTATCATAGTAGGTATTCAGAAGCTCATACGCCTTGCCGGACCCGAAGCGGTCGGTGAGGGTTTCAATAAGCTCGTAATTGTCCGAGACCTCTTCATAGGGACACAGCCAATCCTCAAAAATAAGCCACGCTCCCAAATTGACACCCTTCAGAGTAATCTCCTCTCCCCTGCGGTTCACAAGTTTTCTGCCCCTTGCAGAGAGAAAATCATCCTGCGTAAACGCGGCCTGCGAACCGTCCCCTTCTCTTATGCAGATACAGTGAGCGCTTGTGAAACAGCAGGAAAAAATAACAGAAAAAGCCAGCAGAAAAGAAAGAATTGTTTTGATATATTTTGTGCTTTGCATATACATCACCCCGACATATTGTAGCACCGATTAATAAAAATGTAAAGATTATATTGACGGCCGCACACAATATATGGTAGAATAATGATGAATAATTGCGTATTTTTACTATATATATTGTAAATTAAAGTAATTGTACAAGAAATGGGCTTGCACGCCCCGGAATCTCTTTGAAAGGCAGAGATTCCCGGCAGGATTCAAAGCAGCAGAAAAACCTGTTTGATATTACCCGACAAGCTCAGAAATACAATATTATGGCAAATTATTACGCAGCCCCTTTCAAGGAGGATTTTTGTGATGAAAGAACTGAAAAAGCTGCTTTCCGTGCTTCTCAGCGCGGCGATGCTGCTCGGCGTGATTGCCGTGGGCGGCGTGAGCGCCTCTGCCGAGACATACGGCGACTACGAGTACTCCGTTTCAAACGATGAGGTCACTATTACCAAATACAACGGAACAGGAGGAAATATAACAATACCGTCGTCAATAAGCGGTAAAAATGTGATTAAAATAGGCGCCGATGCTTTCAAAAACTGCACCGGTCTTACCGGCGTAACCATACCGGCGAGTGTCACAAGTGTAAATAGCTCTTCCTTCGCCGGCTGCTCCGGGCTGATGAGTATTACTGTCGCTCAGGGCAACACAGTCTATCACACATCCGGCAACTGTCTTATAAATGATTCGGGCACTCTCGTCGCCGGGTGCGGTAACAGTGTAATACCGACTGACGGCAGCGTTAAAAGCATCGGAGGCTATGCATTTTCAGGCCGCACCGGGCTTTCAGGCATCAATATCCCCGCGGGTGTTACAAGCGTTGGGTCCTATGCATTTGAAAACTGTACAGGACTGTCGGGTATAACCATTCCGGTAGGTGTAACGAGCATCGGAGCAAGTGCTTTTTCCGGCTGCACCGGCATTACAAGCATATCATTACCCGACAGCGTTACGAGCATCGGAGCAAACGCTTTTTCCGGCTGCACCGGCATTACAAGCATATCATTACCCGACAGTGTTACGAGCATCGGAGCGGGCGCTTTTAACGGGACCGCCTATTACAACAACCCCGATAACTGGCAGGGCGGCGTGCTGTATATCGACCATCATCTGATCAAGGCAAACGAAGTTACCGGTGATTATGCAATCACAGACGGTACCATCTGTATAGCTGCCGAAGCATTTTCAGGCTGTACCGGGCTTACCGGTATAACAATTCCCGACAGTACAGTAAGTATAGGTAACTCTTCGTTTTCAAATTGCACCGGGCTTACCGGTATTACTATTCCCGACAGTACAGTAAGTATCGGTAACTCTTCGTTTTCAAATTGCACCGGACTGACAAGCATTACCATTCCCGAAAATGTTGAAAAAATCGGCATTAAAGCATTTATGAATTGCACCGGAATAAAAACTGTGTATTATAATGCCATTAATTGCGGACAAATCAATAGTTTTGTTGCTTTTTTAGGTATTGATAATACTTGGTTTCGTGGATGTTATAATATTGAAAAAGTGCACATTGGCGAAAATGTAAGATCCATTCCGGGTCACGCTTTTTACTC
The DNA here is from genome assembly GCA_016282855.1 of Clostridiaceae bacterium. Taxonomy (GTDB): domain Bacteria; phylum Bacillota; class Clostridia; order Oscillospirales; family Acutalibacteraceae; genus CAG-177. The sequence goes on from JAEELT010000020.1 coordinate 29,615, forward strand.
ATTGGAAATAAAGACTTTAACTCTGCCTAACAGTATTACAAGCATTGGCAGAAACGCATTCAAAAGTTGTTCTATTAGAAGTATATTTATTTATAAAGGGCTCACCGATATAGAGTCATCCGCATTTTCCAACTGCGAACGTTTATCCGATGTTTACTATTCCGGTTCAGAAGAAGAATGGAACGCAATTTCCGTTTCTTCCTCAGGCAATCAAAATCTGTTGAATGCAAATATACACTTCAACAGCGCAAACGTGTTTACCGTTATCTTTACCGGAGCAAACGGCGAAACAGTCAGTGAAAAAAGCGACTACAAGCTCGGCGATGAAATAATCGTGCCTGCAGACCCGGTTGCCGAAGGGCGCGTATTCACAGGCTGGGACCCGGAAGTATCCTCTGTTGTTACGGGCAACCTCAGCTACGCTTCAACCTGGGATCGTGAAAAGTATGAAATAAATTATATAATAGACGGCAACTTATATGAAACGCAGGAATACTATTACGGAGAAACGATCACCGCCCCTATTGCTCCGGAATGGTACGGTTATTCTTTTGCCTGGACAGATATCCCGGAAACCATGCCCGCCTCCGATATTACCGTTTACGGTGAATATACATCCGGAGGAGGCACTCCGGCAGGGAGATTTTATACGGTTAAAATCACTCCGAAGCTGATATACAGGGCCGCGGAATATGATAACGGAGCGGAAACCCACTTTAATGAATACAATGCAAATAATCTTTTCGGAAACACTAATCAGGATTTGGCAAAATCCGGCACGGAATCGGTATATTACGCCTTCTTTAAAGCGGAAATTTTAGGTGATATTCCTAAAGGTATACGGCCTGTATTCAGCTGGTACTTCAAGGACAAAACAACAGGTAACACCGGAATAATGGACCCCAGCGAAGATCCGTATTCCATTGATATGGTCGAAACGCCGGACGGGACTGCCTGCAAATGGTACTGCACCATAGGTGACCGGGATTATATGGGAAACTACTCTGACCTTAGCAATGACGGATTTATCACCGGCATACCCGTCGGCTCCGACTCCGGTGAGCTCTATTTCAATCAGGTCGGCAGATATAAGTATTACTGTGATGTCACATTCGTTAAAGACAGCAGCTCAGGTATTGCGGTAAGCGATTCTGCTTTGAACGAATTTGTAAACAATCAGCTCAGGCTTCACAGCAATGAGACTGAGTTTTACAATAATATTATTTCATTCAGGTTCAGCGGAAAAAGAAGCGGAACTCAGGCGGCAAATACTGCATATATCAATGTTACACCTAACCCCCAAAACTACAATGCTGATTTCAGCTATAAATGGGAACACAACACTTCAGCGCTCGGTTCTTCATATAATCCATGTGAGCATGATGAAACAATTATTAATGGCAGAGATTATTACAAAACTGCAGTAAATGACTGTAATTATAATTCATTACAATTCACACTCAACCTAAACGGGGAGGATGAGAGCTCCAATTGCTATTTCAGTCTTTTGGGCAGCACTTCCAGCAACACAATTGATAAAAACTATTTCGGCGATAACGGCACCACAATGACAACCCGTGTAATTGACAGCCATAATCTTGGCGGCGCTTCGATACAGTCGCTCTTATCTCCCGGCGAGGCCGACTACACGGTAAACACTTATGTTATGAACACCGACGGTGAATATGAACTGATAGGCACAGGAACCAAAACAGGACTTATCAGCAACAATGTAGATGAAACCCCCGCCGCGCAGGATATTCCCGAAGGCTTCCATCTTGATACAACTTACGCGGGCGACGCAAATCACCCCGCATATCTGGCAGAGGGCGTAATACCCGCCGATGAGAATGCCGACGCTCTTGTACTGAGCATCTATCTTGCCCGTAATGAGCACACAGTAACCTTCTACGCTGCAGACGGCTCAGCTCCCAACCCCGCAAGCGCGGCTGCGCTTTACGGAGCGGCGCTGCCCACCTCCGCAAGCACCAGAGACGGTTACACCCTTACCGGCTGGACATATTATGACACTTA
>JAEELT010000021.1 GCA_016282855.1 Clostridiaceae bacterium
AAAGTATACCGCGCCCAACGGCAGCAACGGCCAGGGCGGCAGGAAAAACGGCAAAAAGGGCGAGGACCTCGTTATTCTCGTGCCCAGAGGCACCGTGATAAAGGAAGCGGAGAGCGGAGCCGTTATGGCGGATATGTCCGGTGATGAACCTTTCATTGCGGCAAAGGGCGGCAGAGGCGGCTGGGGCAACCCCCATTTTGCCACGCCCACACGCCAGGTGCCACGATTCGCCAAGCAGGGTACCCCGGGAGAGGAATGGGAGCTTAATCTGGAGCTCAAGCTTCTTGCGGATGTCGGCCTGCTCGGCTTTCCCAATGTGGGCAAATCAACATTCATTTCCGTTGTCAGCCAGGCAAAGCCGATAATCGCGGACTATCATTTCACCACCATCACCCCTGTGCTCGGCGTTATATCAATGGGCGAGGGCAATTCGTTCGTGATGGCGGATATCCCCGGCCTGATTGAGGGCGCGGGCGACGGTGTGGGGCTGGGTCATGAATTCCTGCGCCATGTTGACAGATGCAGACTGCTTGTCCATATTCTGGATGCCGCCGGCAGCGAGGGCAGAGACCCGGTTGAGGATTTTAACATCATAAACGCGGAGCTCGCCAAATTCAGCCCCGAGCTTGCCGAAAGGCCGCAGATAGTGGTTGCCAACAAAATCGACCTCGCGTCCGATGAGCAGCTTGAAAAACTCAGGGCGTATTTTGAGAATCTCGGCTGTGAATACTATGAGATGTGCGCACCCATTTCACACGGAACAAAGGAAATAGTAAATGCCCTGTGGGCAAAGCTCGCCTCACTTCCTCCCATCAGGCAATATGAGGCTGAGGCCATTCCTCTTGAAATGTTTGAAAAGTCCGATGAAAAGGGCTTTACGGTCACGGTTGAGGACGGGGTTTATTCCGTGGAGGCTCCCTGGCTTCTTAAAATCCTTCAGAGGTGTGACCTTGACGATTATGAGTCGCTTCAGTATTTTCAGCGCGTGCTTAATTCATCCGGCGTCATACAGGCTCTCAGAGATAAGGGGATAAACGAGGGAGACACCGTTTCGATTTACGACCTTGAATTTGATTTTGTGAACTGAGGAATAATATGTTTGACAATAATACCGGCCCCGGCTCTCTCAGCCCGCTCAACCTTGCTTTTATCGGAGATACTGTCTTTGACCTGCTTGTAAGGGAAGAGCTTGTCAGCTCCGGCAGCAGACCTGTTGGCGAGCTGCACAGCGAAGCCAGCAAACGCGTGTGCGCAAAGGCGCAGGCGGATGCCGTAAAAAGAATAATACCTTATCTTACTCAGAGTGAAAGCGACGTTTTCAGGCGAGGCAGAAATGCGAGCCCCTCCGGCCATCCGAAGAACCAGAGTGTGGGCGATTATCACTACGCCACGGGGCTTGAATGCCTTTTCGGCTGGCTGTATCTCAAAGGGGAAACACAAAGAATAAAAGAGCTTTACGCCCTTATTACGGAGGCGGAAGATGAAAAAAACAGATAATCTGAATTTAGCAGAGCACATAAAGACAGTGCTCAAATGGGCAGTCGGCTGCCTGTGCTATGCTACGGCTGTCAACGGATTCGCTTTGCCGAATTCCATTGCCCAGAGCGGTATGACGGGCGCGGGTGTTATATTTCACAAGCTTTTCGGCCTGCAGATAGGTATGGTATCATTTATCCTGAACCTGCCCCTCCTTCTGCTTATGTGGCGCTATATCGGCAGAAAGACTTTTATCCGCACGATAATTGTCACCGCCATCCTTTCACTCGCTCTTGACGGAATGGCGTGGATGTTCAATAATGTGATACCCGTTTATACCGAGGATAAGATTATCGCATCCCTTGTGTGCGGGCTTCTCCAGGGCACCGGTCTCGGAATCATAATGACAACGGGAGCCACATCGGGCGGCACCGATATAGTCGGGCGCCTTGTGCACAAACACTGGCCTCATATACCCGTGGGCAAGGTTGTGCTTGCGGCGGACGGCATAATCGTTATAGCCAATATGATTGTTTTCGGCAGCGTGAGCAGCGGCCTTTACGCCATAATCGTTGCCTATGTCAGCACCACGGTTATCGACGCGCTTCTCTACGGTATGGGCAACGGCAAAATGCTGATGATATTCACATCAAAGGCGCAGGAAGTGTCGCACGCAATGATTTCATCATCAAGAAGGGGAGTTACTATTATCCCGGCGGTTGGCGCTTATACAGGTGAGGATAAAAATATGCTTATTTGCGTTGCCCGCAAGCACGAAATAAACGCGCTTATTAAAACCGTAAAATCCATTGACAGCGAAACATTTATAATAGTCAGCGAGGCAAACGAAATACTCGGCAACGGCTTCACCGGCACGATAGATGAAAAAACTTGACAACCAAAGAGCCGATGTTATATAATTTACAAGTTAAAAATCCTTCCGAAAAGAGGTAAAAATATGTCAGGCCATTCAAAATGGAGCACAATCAAGCGTAAAAAGGAAAAGACCGACAATGCGAGAGCCAAGGTCTTCACCAAAATCGGCAGAGAGATTGCCGTTGTAGTGCGTGAAGGCGGACCGGACCCCAACAACAACTCAAAGCTCAAGGATGTTATCGCAAAAGCAAAGGCCAACAATGTGCCCAACGATAACATAGACAGAATAATCAAAAAAGCCGCCGGCGAGCAGGGCGGTGCCAACTACGAAACAATCATCTACGAAGGCTATGGTCCCAAGGGCGTGGCGGTTATAGTTGAAGCGCTTACCGACAACCGCAACAGGACCGCCGGCGATGTTCGTCACTATTTTGATAAATACGGCGGAAATATGGGCCAGTCCGGCTGCGTTTCATTCCTCTTCAACAAAGAGGGTGTTATCCTTATCGAGGCAGAGGATGTGGATGAGGAGAAGCTTATGGAAGACGCTCTTGAAGCGGGCGCTACCGATTTCCTCACAGATGAGGGCGTGTTTGAAATACGCACCGATCCTTATGACTGCGGCGCCGTCAGCGAAGCACTCTCGGCAAAGGGCTACAAATTTCTCTCCGCTGAGGCCGCCTATATACCCTCAACCTATGTTACACTCACCGAGCAGGAAGATATGGCGAATATGAATAAGATGCTGGATATGTTTGATGATAATGACGATATCCAGGGAGTATGGCATAACTGGGAGAACATGGATGACGCCGAGTAATCCAGTCGTCGCATAAAAGGCGAAAACCGAAAAGACAATGAATATTTAAGGAGTACGGGTTTTTAATTCGTACTCCTTTTATTTCTTGGATTATACTTGAATAAGGAATAATTGATTGTTGTCTTTTCTCAACGCCTTTGCTCGCTCGCCGTATCCCGATACTGTCTTCGCTCGCAAATTGCGTTGTTTTCATCCTTTTCTGCTTCCG
>JAEELT010000022.1 GCA_016282855.1 Clostridiaceae bacterium
TACCGTGTCCGGCGCGGATGCTTTCCGCCTTCAGGATACCTTCGGTTTCCCGATTGACCTCACAAAGGAACTGCTCGAGGAGAGAAATATGAAGGTTGACCTTGATGAGTACAGGCGCCTTTATGACGAGAGCAGAGCCGCGGCGAGGGCTGCTCGCAAGGACGCGGGAGCCGAGGCGTGGAAAGGCTCGGGCGCGTCTCTCAAGGATATTCCTTTAACGGAATTCAAAGGCTATGAGGCCCTTTCCTGTGATTCGAAGGTGCTCGCGCTTATAGCTGAGGGCGGCAGAGCAGATTTCATAAACGCCGGCACGCAGGCCGCGGTAGTGCTTGACAAAACCGTGCTTTACGGCGAAAGCGGCGGTCAGGTAGGCGATAAAGGCAGGCTCGATTTCGGCGCGGCGGTGTTTGAAGTTGAAAGCGTTACCAAAACGGCCGACGGCTATTTCCTGCATATAGGCAGGCTCGTGAGCGGCGAAAGCATCTCTGTCGGCGATGAATGCAAGGCTATGACCGATGTGCCCACAAGAGAGGCCACAATGCGCAATCATACGGCTGCCCACCTTCTCCAGGCGGCGCTCAGAGAAATGCTCGGCACTCACGTTGAGCAGGCGGGCCAGCTCGTTAATCCGCAGGCCGTAAGGTTTGACTTCACCCATTTTTCCGCCCTTTCCGGCGAAGAAATAAAGAAGATAGAGTGCAGAGTAAACGAAATAATAATGAAGGCGCTGCCCGTCACCGTGACGGAAATGCCCATTGAAGAGGCCAAGAAGCAGGGCGCAATGGCTCTGTTCGGCGAGAAATACGGCGATGTGGTCAGGGTTGTAAAAGCAGGCGACTTTTCTACCGAGCTGTGCGGCGGCACACACGTGAGCAACACGGGCAACATCGGCCTGTTCAAAATAGTTTCCGAGTCGTCCGTAGCGGCGGGCGTGCGCAGAATCGAGGCTGTCACCGGCTTCGGAGTGCTCGGATACATAGAGAAAAACAATGAGCTTATCGGCAGAGCCGCTGCCGCCATGAAGCTTACAAACACCGCGGATATAGATAAAAAAGCCGCTTTGCTCGCTTCGGAGCTCAAGAGCGCCGAGAAGGAGTGCGAGAAGCTCAGAGCCGAGCTTTCAGAGCTCAAGGCGGGAGACATAATGGGCGGTGCCGCCGACATAGACGGCATAAAGCTCGTTTGCACCACCGTTGAGGGAGTGGAGCCGGGTGAACTGAGAAATATGTGTGACAAGGCAAAGGATGACGATGACCTTGTGATATTCATCTGCGGCATAAACGCTCAGCACAGCGCCGCAAACTTTGCCTGCGCATGCGGCAAAAACGCCGTTGCGAGAGGCGCTCACGCCGGCAACATAGTAAAGGCAATCGCTTCCATAGCAGGCGGCTCAGGCGGAGGCAGACCCGACAGCGCGATGGCCGGCACAAAATCCGTTGATAAAATTGACGAGGCTATGAGCGAGCTTGAAAGCACGCTCAGGTCAATGTTAAAGTAAGGGAGAGTAAAAAATGGACTGTATTTTCTGCAAAATCGTTTCCGGAGAAATACCCGCAAGCAAGGTTTATGAAGACGATAAGGTGCTTGCCTTCAAGGATCTCGAGCCGCAGGCTCCCGTTCACGTGCTTATTATTCCGAAACAGCATATTGCTTCAATGGCCGAAATCAACGAAAGAAACAGTGCCGTGGTGGCGCACATCTTTGAGGTAGCGGCAATTATTGCAAAAGAGAACGGCCTCGAAAACGGCTTCAGAGTGGTCAGCAACTGCGGTGAAAGCGCCGGTCAGAGTGTAATGCACCTGCATTTCCATCTTATGGGCGGGCGCGATTTCGGCTGGCCCGCAGGTTAATCAGCTGACAGGAGGTATAATCATGGATAAATATTTCACTGTTGATATAGCGGGCATGAAGAGAGATCTTCTGCGCTGCTCACTCAACGATAAGCTTGATATCGCAGCTTTTATTATATTCGGCGATGTTGAGCTTACCATACACGCGGCAAAGGAGCTTATCGCAAGACTGCCCGAGTTTGATTACATAATCACCCCCGAGGCAAAGAGCATACCCCTCGCCTATGAAATGTCAAGGCAGAGCGGCAAAAAGTACCTTGTCGCCCGCAAAAAGGCCAAGATATATATGAAAGATCCCGTTATGGTAAATGTAAAATCCATTACCACTCAAGGCGTGCAGACTCTTATTCTCGACAGCATCGAGGGTGAGCAGATAAGAGGCAAGAGAGTGGTTGTGGTTGACGACGTTATCAGCACCGGCGAATCACTCAAAGCCGTTGAAGAGCTGGTTGCAAAATTCGATGGCAATATAGTCGCGAGAGCGGCTGTGCTTGCCGAAGGCAGCTCATATGACAGAGATGATATTACCGTGCTCGGCTATCTTCCTCTGCTTGAAAAATAAGTAATAATCTGTTGCCCTGACAAGGATGTGACCGTATGCCCCGTCCGTTTGCCGCAGCGGGATTAACCGTTTTTGCCGTGGGAGCTATGCTTTATAACGCGTCGGGCAGAACTGTTGTGGTCTGCTTCGCGCTTTTTGCGCTGTGCTTTGCCCTGAGCCTGTGTTCGAGGTCTCTCAGAGAGGGCAGAGTTTTCCCCGCGGCTCTCGGAAGCGCTGCGATAATATGCTTTATTCTCATAGTGAATAATGAGTTTTTCTACTATCCGCAAATCGAAATGGCGGGCGAAACGCACGATGTTTCCGTAACCGTACTTTCCGATGCCCGTATTGAATACGGCAATTGCTATTATGAAGGAAGGCTCACGCAGTCCGACGGCGAAAAAGCTTACGCAAAAGTCCGCCTCGTGCTGCCTGCGGATGCGGCAATAGAGCCCTATGATGAGCTCAGGGGCGAATTCTCCTTTTACGCGCTCGGCTCTTCTTCCGTTTCCGTGGCGGATTATTACAAAACAGAAAATATGTTTCTCGGCGCTTACCCTTTTGGTGACGGCTTTGAAACCATTCGCGCCGACGGCGCGGTAAAAGCGCCCGGATATTATGTCATAAGGTTCAGAGCCGCTGTAAAAAATACTCTTATGCGTATGCTCCCAAATGATTACGGGGCGCTTTGCCTTGCTCTGCTGCTCGGTGACAGAAGCGAGCTTTCGCACAGAGTTTATACCGATATGACCCGAAGCGGAATCACTCACATTATCTGCGTTTCCGGTCTGCATCTCACAATCTGGACAGGGCTTGTTCTGTTTTTGCTCAGGCGGCTTCGCCTGGGTGAAAAGGCTGCCGCCGCGCTCACAATGCCAGCGGTGCTCCTTATTATGCTTGCGGCCGGTATGACTTACTCTGTTGTCAGGGCCGGAATAATGGCGCAGGTGTATCTGCTTTCGGTTATTCTCTCAAGAAGGAGAGACCCGCTCAACTCTCTGGGCATTGCCCTGCTTGTTACGGGCGCCTTCAATCCTTACGCGTTCGGCGCTGTTTCGCTGAAGCTTTCCGCGCTTTCTACGCTCGGTATAACGCTTTATTCCGAATACTGCTCCGGCGCAGTCAGGCAGTTTTTTTTCGGCCGCGGCGCTATTGCGGCGCTGCGCAGACCTGCCGAGATGATTCTTGTGACAGGCGCCGCGCTGATTTTCTGCCTGCCGGTTACGCTTGAGGTGTACGGCACGGTTAATCTTGCGGTTTTCATATCAAACCTGCTTGTAATCTGGGCAGGGGAGGCGTGCATGATTATTACCGCTCCCGCGGTTGCAATCGCTTCGCTGAATGCCGGTGTTTTCAACCTGCCCGGGCTCGTGGCAGGGTCACTGGCAAAGTATATTATTAAAGTCACCTCACTTATTTCACGCCTTGATTTACTCACATTCAGAATGCCGGCGCAGAGCGCGGGCGTGCTTTTGTGCTGCGTGTTTATCCTCTGCGCTCTTGCCGCGCTTGTTGCATACAGCGGCAAAAAGGTGATTCCGGCCGCGCCTGCCGCGGTCGCTGCTCTGGTTGTCTTCTGCGCGGTGTTTTCCTGCGCTGTAAGATACGGAGAAACGCGCGTGAAGGTTTTTGACACGGGCAGCGGCACTGCCGTGCTTGTTTCCGAAAAAGGCAGAAATGTGCTTATCGGCTGCGGAGGAACAGCATATAACGGAGCGCAGGCTGTCGTTTCAGGCATAGCGCAAGAGGGAGGACGGCTTGACGCAGTGATTATTCCTTCCGCGGACAGAAGCTTTGCCTCGTACTTTTACGGCGTTTGTTCGGAGTATGAGGCCGGCAGATACTGCCTTGCTCCATCGGTTGACACAACCGGTCTCAATATAAACCCTGACGCAGTATTTCCGGCAGAAGAAACAACCTCGGCGGGCGGAATTACGGTTACCGCTCTTGAATCTGAAAACAACCCCGGCTATGAGGTCATAACAGACGACATTGACCTTGTGGTGCTCACATTTCCCCGGTATTATACCGGAGTGTCGGATGCCGACGCGCTCGTGACCCGTATGGATTACCCGGAGGGCGTGCTGTTCCCTTCGCTTGTTTATACCGTTATTGAGGCGGAAAATGCCAGAGGATGCGCTGTGCAGGATGATCTGATTTCCCGCGGGATAAACGCTGCCGCCACAGCCGAAAACGGAGCAATAACCATAAACGCTTATAAAGGCAATCTCAGTCTTGAAAGGGAGGAAAGATAGTGCCGATTATTGAAGAGAAAGAACTGAAAAAGCTCATAAAGCCCGGCAATACCGGCGCGTTCCTGCTTTACGGGAATGAAAAGTACCTTGTGAAGTATTACAGCGAGCGCCTGGCTTCGTGCGCCGCTGACGAGGCGTTTGCGGATTTCAATCTCAAAGTTTTTGAGGGTGACGGCTATACCCTTGAAGAGATATACGACACAGCTCTTGCCGTGCCCGTGATGGCCGAAACAAAGTGTGTGCTTGTAAAAGACTTTAATATCGATTCCCTTGATGATAAAGGGTTTTCCGCTGTTGAGGCGATACTCAGGGACAATCCCGAAGAAAACTGTCTTATCTTTTCCTACAGCGCTTCCTCCCCTAAAGAAAAGGGCTTTAAAAAAATAATCAAACTGTTTGAAACATACGGATATGCCGCCGATTTTCCAAGCTTATCGCTTAACGATCTCATCAGGATAACGGAGAAGGGAGCCAAAAGCAGGGGCAAAACCTTTGCCCCCCGCGCCGCCGAACACATGGTTGAAAGCGTCGGAGCAGACCTTAATCTGCTCAGCAATGAGCTTGACAAGCTTTGCGCGTATGCCCCCGGAGATGTAATCGGCATTGCCGATGTTGATGCCGTTTGCATCAAATCCCTTGACGCGAAAACATTTGATATGATAAAGGACCTCACCGGCGGAAAGTTTGACTCCGCTTTTCACAAGATCTCCCTGCTTTTCGAGCAGCGCGAGGAGCCGATAATGATTCTCGGAGCTCTTATTTCACAATACTCCGATATGTACCGCAGCAAGGCGCTGAAAGAAGCGGGCAGGAGCAACTCTGACCTGGCAGAGCACTACCCGTCATATAAAAAAGCATCTTTCAAAATCGACAAGGCGGCAAGGGCCGCTTCATCCATGACAATGAAACAGATGAGAAATTGCATCGAGATTCTAGCGCAAGCCGATGCTGCTATGAAACTCTCGTCAAAAGGAGAGAGAGAAATACTCGAAAAAACGCTTGTCAGACTCGCTCTGTCTGACAGGAGCTGAAAGCGTGAAATACAGATGATTAAAATAAAACAGACCGTCATTGTTGAGGGAAAGTACGATAAAATCAAGCTTTCCAACATCATTGACGCTCCTATTATACAGACCGACGGTTTCGGTATTTTCAAAGATAAGGAGCTTCAGAGGCTCATAAGGCGACTTGCCGAAAAAGACGGAATTCTTGTGCTTACCGACAGCGACTCCGCAGGCTTCAAGATAAGGTCTTTTATCGGCTCGACCGTTGACCCGAAATATATTACCCACGCCTATATTCCCGATATTTTCGGCAAAGAGAAACGCAAGGATGAGCCTTCAAAGGAGGGCAAGCTCGGCGTTGAGGGAGTGCCGGAGCAGGTTATAATCGAAGCCCTCGAGAATGCCGGTGTGCTCTGCGAAAAGGTTGAAACATCCGAGAGACCGATTACAAAGCAGGATTTATATGACCTGGGGCTGAGCGGCAAAAAAGACAGCGCCGCAAAACGCGCGCGTGTGCTCGCCTATTATGATTTACCCTCGCGTCTCAATACAAATTCACTAATAAAAGTGCTTAACTGCATAACGGATTATGATTCGTTCGCGGCAGTTTCGCGCAAAATAACACAGGAGAATCAAGATGATCAGAACAGGCAGCGGATATGATGTTCACAGACTCGTTCAGGGCAGAAAGCTGATACTCGGAGGCGTTGAAATCCCTTATGAAAAGGGCCTGCTCGGGCACTCGGACGCCGATGTGCTTCTGCACGCCGTTTCAGACGCTTTGCTCGGCGCCGCGGCGCTCGGAGACATAGGAAAACTCTTCCCCGACACAGATGAAAAATATGCCGGGGCCGACAGCAGCGTGCTGCTTGCAGAAGTCGTAAAGCGCGTGAAAGAGCACGGCTTTACTCCTGTAAATATTGACAGCACTGTTATCGCTCAGGCACCGAAGCTTGCCCCTTATATTGACGAAATGCGCGGCAATATTGCCGCCGCATGCAATCTTGACATTTCCCGCGTAAGCGTCAAGGCGACAACCGAAGAGGGGCTCGGTTTTACGGGCGAGGGGCTTGGAATCGGGGCGTTTGCGAGCGTTCTTATTGAGAGTGATTTAAGCCAAGATTAACTTTTTGTAAACAGTCACGGCGTTAATTGATTTTTAATATACGCTGTGATAATATAACTTTTGAAATCAGCGAAGAGGAAGCGTTTCAATGACTTTTTTCAATGACATCGGAGATTTTTTCAGGAATCTGTCGTCCCTGAGCTTCAGGCCGTCGGATATGCTCGATATTATCTTCGTTTTTCTTATACTGTTTTACGGAATCAGGCTTGTGAGAGATACAAGAGCTTACCAGCTCCTCAAGGGTCTGGTCTTTCTGCTTATTGCTTTTGCGCTCACATCGATTTTCCAGATGCAGGCGAGCAACTACATTTTCAAATCGGTGTGGCAGTACATCATCATTATCCTCATAGTTGTTTTCCAGCAGGAGATAAGGCAGGTGTTTGCCAATCTCGGCAGGCTCGGTGACGGCAAGCTTTCGTTCAAATCGCTGTTTACCGATATTTCGAGCGAAAACCGCGAAACCGTCAAAAACGCCATTGCCGAAATCTGCAAAGCCGTTGAGGAAATGAGCGAGAGCAAGACAGGCGCCCTGATAGTAATGGAAAAGAATGTTTTCCTTGATGATATCGTAAATAACGGCACGGTTATAGATGCCGCAATCACGAGCGAGCTTATCGGCAATGTGTTTTTCCCGAATTCTCCACTGCACGACGGCGCCGCAATAGTCAGAAACGGCCGCCTTCTTGCGGCAAGATGCGTGCTGCCGCTCACAAAACGCACCGATGTTTCCACCGAGCTCGGCACACGCCATAAGTCAGCCATAGGAATGAGCGAGCAGAGCGACGCCATTGTGGTGGTCGTGAGCGAGGAAACGGGCACTATATCCGTTGCTCAGTCCGGCAGGATTTACCGTGATTTTACCGAGCTTGTGCTCAGAGAGAAGCTGCTCAACGAACTTGCGGGGCCCGATGAAGCCGATGAGAGCATTGCTAAAAAACTGTTGAAGGGCAAGAAAAAAGATGGGAAAAGCGAGTAATTTTTTCAGGAAAATACTTAATAACAACAAAATACTTGCCGTGATATGCTTCATCACGGCTGTCATAATCTGGCTCGTGGTAGCCGTTGAACTGAGCCCGGAAACAACAGTGACTCTCACTGACGTGCCGGTTACTCTTGACGCCGATTCCGTCAACAAAAGTTTCGGTCTGTCACCGTTCGGGGAGACGGATTTCAAGGTTGATGTCACCGTCACCGGAAGGCGTCTTATTGTTGAATCCGAGGACTTCAGAAACGGAGTTTCCGTTGTGGCCAACACAGGCCCCGTAACGAGCGCGGGCAATTATTCGCTGCGTCTTGATGCTCAGCTGAGCTCAAATTCGGAGAATGTTGTAATAAACTCTCTTTCCTACTCGAGCGTATCGGTTTATTTCGATTACGCGGCGCAGGAGGAGTTTACCGTTGAGCCTGTGATAGCCAACGAAAGCGGTTTTGTTGCCGAGGGCTATACGGCCGGAGAGCCTTATGTTTCAAGCAAAAAGATTACCGTAAACGGCCCCGAATCCGAGGTCAATAAAATAACCGGCCTTGAGGCGGTGGTGAGAGTTGAGGAAAACTCAACAGCCACTCAGGTGATAGCCGCCGACATTACTGCCAAATCGTCATCAAGCGTCAATTTCAACTATATCACCATGCATAAATTATCAGGTACGGCTGAGACAAAAACGGTTGATGTGACCGTGCCCATTTATAAAATCGTCACGCTCACAACAGGTGTCGGCTTCACCGGTAAACCGTCCGCTTACTCCGATTCGTCTGCCTTCAGCTACACCGTTTCACCGTCGTTTGTCAAGCTCGGAATCCCCGAAAGCCGCGAGGAAAGCATGGTAAATCTTGTGGTCAAAAAGATAGATTTCTCCGAGCTCAAGCCGGGCGAAAACAAGTTTACGGCAGAGGCTTCAGAGGTTGAAAACAGCGGGTGCGTAATTCTTGACGGAACGAAAAAATTCGATATAGTCATAAATGTCAACGATGTTGAAACAGCGGTTATTGACGCCCCCGAAACCGTTGAATGCATCAATGTTCCGGACGGCATAAAGGTCAGCGGAGCCGTTCCCGGCTTTGATTCGGTAACGATAGCCGGGCCTTCGGGCGCTGTGGGGGCGGTAACTCTTGACGGCACCAACTTCGGCGCGGACCTGAGCGCTCTTACCGGAGAAGAAAAGGGAGAAATTTCGGTGCCCGTTGTGTTTGCCGATGACAACTGCTGGGCTATAGGCGATTATACCGCCACGGTTGTGGTAGAATAACCGGCCCGGCGATTAACGCAAGCAAGCGCCTAAACAACATAATATCATGGCTTTTACGGACTGCGGATTGATGAATCCGCAGTCCTTTAATTTTATAAAATTTTCCCATTTTATTTATATTTATATATTGCAATAGCCGCAGGCCTTGTGATATAATCTTACAGAATAGGGCAGTATATCCTCTTGTGCCCGTTTAAATTATGAAAGGAGTGAGACAGGTGGCAAAAAGAATACTGAAGATGTTAATACCGGCACTGTGCATATGCATTGCTTTTGCGTCATGCAGCACCCCCACGCTTTTTGTGCCTGTGGACTCTCTTCTTTCACCGCCTCTTTACAACAGCCGTTACGAAGGCCTTGTGCGCGAATTCAACGAGCAAACGGGCTCAGTCGCCACCTTCTGCAACCCTTCAGGAGGAGACAACCTCTCGGCCATCAACGTTAACGATTTTGACGGCGACGGCAAGGAGGAGGCCGTTATTCTCTACACTACGGCCGAGGATGATACCGTTGCGCATATGTCGGTGTTTGATTACTTTGGCAACCGGTGGAAGTTCTGTGTTGACTTTGCCGGTTACGGCGATAAGGTTACGGGGATTCTCTTTGAGGATTTAAACCGCGACGGCTACTCCGAAATAATCGTGAACTGGAATTATTCGGGCATAAACAACGCCGGCTCGTTCACTGTTTACAGCACGAAGTCGATGAACATGACATTCACCGAGGTCACAACCGTCACCTGTGACATTTCGTGCGCGGTTGATATGGACGGCGACTCTGTCAAAGAAATTCTCTACATCACCTCCGAAAAGAACGACTCCGCAATCTCCAGAAACGCCGAGCTTATCAAGATGGGTGAGAGTGAATTTGAGCTTATGGGTTCTGTTCCCGTTGACCCGAATGTTACCGGCTATGTCGCCTGCAAATCTGAGAAGGCAAACGAAAAGAATCCCATGAAAGTATATTTCGACGCGAACAAGAGCGGAGGAATGATGATAACCGAAACGGTTTACTGGAATGATGAGCTGCAGGCTCTCATCGCTCCTCTGTTCAATCCCGAGGAGGGGGCCAACACGGCGTCTGTGAGATATGAGCCTATAAACTGTGCCGATATAAACAATGACGGTCAGATAGAGATACCCGTTCAGGTCCCTTATGAAAACAACAACCCCGGGTCCGATGACGTTTTCTACCTTACCGACTGGGTTTATTTTGATGAAGCGGAGCCCGAGTATTACGTGCGCACATTCGTCAACACGCAGGACGGCTACTTCATCAACATCGGCTCAATAAACAAATCCAATCTTTATGTGCGTGAGCTGGGCAGCTCCAACTGGAACAGCTGGATTGTCTGCTCCGCTTCCCGCAGTATCGGCGGAGATGTGCTCTTCACCATCACCAGCGTTCCCGCCGAAAAGTATGACGCGGGCAAGTATTCCTCCTATGTCACGGTGATGAAGAACTCCGACATTGTGGTATGCGTACGCATTAACCAGGAAGGAACAGACGAGGAAACAATCAGAAAGACCGTAATGAAACTACCTTCATGAGGTGAAAAGATGAAAAGAGTATTGATAGCAGAAGATGAATCCGCCATCAGAGATTTTGTGGTAATCAATCTTAAGAGAGCCGGCTACGAGGTTGTCGAAGCCGAAGACGGGGCTCAGGCTCTTGAGCTTTATGATGCCATGGGGGGCGATGTTGATATCGCGGTGCTCGATGTGATGATGCCGAATGTTGACGGGCTTACCGTGTGCAAGGAGCTCAGGGAAAGAAACAAGAATATCGGCATAATAATGCTCACCGCCAAGAGCCAGGAGATGGATAAGATTACCGGGCTTATGATGGGCGCCGATGACTATATGACCAAACCGTTTTCCCCCACCGAGCTTGTCGCGAGGGTGGACGCTATCTACCGCAGAGTGGAGATGAACAGCGTATCCTCCGTGAAGACGGCGGATGAAATCGCGCTCGGAGAGTTCAGGCTGAATATGCGTTCCCATTCACTAACAAAAAACGGTGTTTATGTGGAGCTCACTCAGGTGGAATTCCAGATTATCGAGCTGTTCTTTTCTAAGCCCAATGAGGCACTCAGCCGCACCGAGATACTCAACAGGGTGTGGGGCACCGAGTATTACGGCGAGGAAAAAATAGTCGATGTCAATATAAGACGCCTTCGTATGAAGGTGGAGGATGAGCCCTCCGTTCCAAGGCATCTGCTTACTATCTGGGGCGTAGGCTACAAGTGGGAAGTATAAAAACAACCGTTTAAATCGCAGAGAGGAGGTGCGGCAATATGAAATATATGAGCATTACGAAGCGCTGGCTTCTTAATGTTGCTTCAATCGTGCTTGTTATTCTTATTGTTGTTGCAGTCTTCCTCTTTATGATAATCCGCAACTATTATTACGGAGCCGCGCGTATGACGGTCGAAACAATGACCGCTGAGGAGATATCGTCTATTTTCACCATGTACGGCGCCTCGGCGGGCGGTTTTGAAAATGCCGCCAGGGAATACTGCGAGAACTTTTCCTCGGGCGATAAAATGGCCGTTTGGGTAATTGATAAAAACGGCCGGGTGGTCGTTACCTCGAGCGGTTTCGCCATAAGCGAGGATGTGGAAATACCGGAGTACATGGACGCAAAAGAGAGCCCGGGCGGCTCCGCTATATGGACAGGGCGCCTTCCTTCCGGCGAAAAGATAATGGCAAACACCTGCATATTCCGTTATGAGAATGACAGATTCGGCGGAGCGATAAGATATATGGTGTCGCTTGACGCGGTTGACAGGCAGCTTGTCAACGTCGCCTTTATGATACTTGCGGTCGCAATACTGATGTTTGCGGCGCTCATTCTGTCGGGTATGGCTTTTATCCGCTCAATAGTGAACCCCGTAAAGCAGATAGGCGAAACGGCCAAGAAGATTGCGGGCGGCGACCTCGGAGCGAGCATAGACCACTATCCCTACAACGATGAAATCGGCGAGCTTTGCGCCACCATAAATGATATGGCCGATAAGCTCTCCGAATCCGATAAGATGAAAAACGATTTTATATCCACCATTTCGCACGAGCTGCGTACACCGCTGACCGCCATAAAGGGCTGGGGCGAAACACTTCAGCAGATAGGCGACAGCGACCCGGCTATGTCAAAGCGCGGCATGGATATCATAATAAGCGAATCCGCCCGTCTTAACGGAATGGTTGAGGATCTTCTCGATTTCTCACGTATAAGCAGCGGCAGGATGATTTACAATACCGAGAAGATTGACTTCCTCGCCGAGCTTGACGATGTGGCGTATTCGTTCAAGGACAGAGCCTTCCGCAACGGAATAGAGCTCACCTACAACGCTCCCGCCGTTCCCGCTCCCGGCAACGCCGACCCGTCAAGAATAAAGCAGGTGTTCATTAACATTCTCGATAACGCCATTAAATATACCGAGGAGGGCGGCAGAATCACCATATCCGCCCGGATTGAGGACAAAAAGACTCTTGTGGTCACGTTTGAAGATAACGGCGCGGGTATCGCGGCGGAGGACCTGCCCCATATCAAAGAGAAATTCTACAAAGCCAACAACACCGTCAGAGGCTCCGGCATAGGGCTCGCGGTCTGTGACGAGATAGTTAAATATCACGGCGGCACAATGGATATTGACTCCGTTTACGGAGAAGGTACAACCGTAACCGTGACCCTGCCTCTTGAAACAGTTCCCAAGCAGGAAAAGCATGAGCAGGAGAAACACGAAAAGGAGGAAGGCGAAGATGAGTAAAGAGAATTATGTGGCTGTCGGCGGGCAGGCGCTTATGGAAGGAATAATGATGCGCGGCCCGAAGGGTACCGCAATGTCATGCAGGATGCCCGACGGCTCAATTGAAACGGAGATGAAAAACTTCGTTTCCGTGCGCAAAAAATATAAGGTGCTCAACATTCCGTTCATTCGCGGTATAGTATCATTTGTTGAGTCTATGATACTCGGCTACAAGCTCCTTATGGAGTCTGCCGAAAAGACAACGCTTGATATGGATAACACCCAGAGCGAATCAAAGTTTGACAGATGGATTGAGGAGCATTTCGGCGCTAAAATGATGGCGGCCATAGGCTTTATAGGCACTGTGCTCGGCATACTGCTCGCGTTCTTCCTCTTTATGTGGCTGCCCTCAAGGATATATGACCTTGTCAATGACTTCGTTTTCAGAGCTGCGGACATATCCCGCTTCAGAGCGCTTATAGAGGGTATCATCAGAATAATCATTTTTGTTCTCTATATGTTTCTCACTTCAAGGATGAAAGAGATTCACCGTGTTTATATGTATCACGGCGCGGAGCACAAGACCATATTCTGCTTTGAGCACGGTCACGAGCTTACCGTGGAGAATGTGCTCAAAGAAAAAAGATTTCACCCGAGGTGCGGCACGAGCTTCATCTTTGTGACCATACTGCTGAGCATATTCATCTCATCTCTTGTCGCTATTCTTTTCCCGGGCATTGCAACGGTCAGATGGCTCTGGATACTTGCCAAGGTTTCTCTTCTGCCTCTCATTATGGGAATCGGCTTCGAGTTTATCCAGCTTGCGGGCAAATATCCCAACAGGCTTACAAGGCTTCTTTCCGCCCCCGGCCTCGCGATGCAGAGAATAACCACGGCGGAGCCTGACGGCGCTATAGCCGAAGTGGCTATAGCTGCGATGAAGGCGGCTCTTACCGGCGAGGTTCCCGAGGAAGAGATGCCCAAAGAAAAAGACAAAAAAGATGAGGGCGGCTCAGATGATGACGTTTCCAAAGAAACGGCTCAGCAGGAGCAGCAGGAAGCCGCCGCGCAGAACGCGCCCGGCGGAGAATCTGAAGATGACACTCTCACAGGCGATTAAGCTGGGCACAGAGACGCTCTCCTCTGAAGGTATAGACAACGCGCGCAGCGAGAGCCTCTGGATTCTCGAGTCCGTTACCGGGAGAACGCTTCCGGAAATACTTGTGAATCCCGATGATATAATCGAAGAGGGCTTGTCGGAAACGTTCGGGTCAATGCTTGCCGAGAGGGCTGCGGGAAGGCCGCTTCAGTATATACTCGGCAAATGGCCGTTTTACGGGGATGAGTTTTTCGTTGAAGAAGGGGTGCTTATTCCCAGGCCCGAGACAGAGATGCTCGTTGATTTTGCCCTTGATTATCTCAAAGGCGCCGGCAGCCCGGTTATTATCGACCTTTGCGCCGGCACGGGATGTATAGGGCTTACCGTTGCAAAACTCGTTCCGGGTTCTGCGGTTTACCTTGTTGAAAAATATGACGCGGCTTTTAAAGTGCTGAAAAAGAACGCGCAGGGCGTTGATAACGCCGTGATAATACAGGGAGATATTTTTGATGAAAAGCTTGTTTCGTCTCTTCCCTTGTGCAATCTTTTGCTTTCAAATCCGCCTTATATCAGGTCGGCGGATATTCCTTCTCTGCAGGCCGAGGTCCTCAGGGAGCCTCATACCGCGCTTGACGCGGGGGAGGACGGGCTGATGTTTTACCGCGCGCTGGCGCAAATAACCGGCAAAATATGCTCGGGCGCCGCGGCGTTTGAATGCGGTGAAGACCAGGGGGCAGCGCTTTTGGAATTGTTCCCCGGTTCTGAAATACATAAAGACTGGTTCGGTAATGACAGAATGGTTGTTATCCGGGGAGAAAAAATATGATTACAGATATTATCAGAAACGGTTTCGGCTTAACTACGGTTATTCAGCTTCTTGCAAGGGTTTTTGTGGTGTTCTGCACTTTGCCCGTTCACGAGTACGCGCACGCTTATGTCGCGACAAAACTCGGTGATGAAACACCGCGGCTTAAAGGCCGCCTCACATTGAATCCTCTCGCACATCTCGACCCGATAGGCGCGGTTATGATTTTTCTTGTGGGCTTCGGCTATGCAAAGCCCGTGCCCGTAAATGCCAGAAATTTTGCGCAGCCCAAAAGAGATATGGCAATCACTGCCGCCGCGGGCCCCGTTTCAAACCTGCTTATGGCTCTGCTTTTCGGCGTGTTTTACTACATCTTTATGATTATTTATTCGCGCACCGGGCTGGTGTTCGCCAACATTTCAATGCTGTTCTTCAATTTTGCGGCTTATGTTAATGCGGCTCTGGCGATTTTTAACCTGATTCCGGTTCCGCCGCTCGACGGTTCAAGAATACTCA